>DATBGR010000287.1:0-7542 GCA_036557905.1 Nitrososphaeraceae archaeon
GAAAATTATTTCGAGATAGTTTTTTTAAAATCTTGTAAGGCGTGAGTAATTCTAGATAATTGTTAGAATTAGGCTTTACCTACTAAGCCGATAAATATTTGAGTGGTATGGAATCATGATAAGGCAGGTGAGGGCGATATATGAAAGTCCTATTGATTGCGGGTGGAAGTGGTAGCAGGGCCAAGCCTTTTTCTCAGTACACACCAAAACCTATGATCTGTCTAGACGGACGGCCGATCATAGATCATATAGTAAGGTACCTTGCGAAGTTTCCAGAAGTAGAACATTTCATTATTGTGTGTGAATTCGATGACCATGGACAACAGATAATTAATTATTTTGAAGGTAAAGAGAAGATCATAGGTAAGAAAATTGTATTTGTAGAAGACAAAAAAAATGGGACTGGAGGCGCAATATTGAATGCTGAAGCACAGATCGGAAGGGATGAGTCATTTATCGTATGGTTTGCCGATAATATGTGTGCACTGGATATGAGCAGCTTTGTCAAACAATACAAATTTTTAGAGGCAAGTCAAAAAAGTGGTAAAAACATGATCGGAATGGTTGTGACAAGAGATTATCGGAGAGAAGAAACAGGTAGAATTGTGTGCGATATGAATGAAACTAACAGAATTGTGGAATTTACCGAAAAACCATTTGCAAAACTAGATCTTCCCGAGACACTCGGAATATATATTTTTAGTACTACGTTGTTCTCATACATACATAAGCAAAGAAATGGTTCACTAACTGGTAGCAGTATCGATCTATCTTTTGATATCCTTGCCAAGTTACCATCACTTGGTTTCGGATTGTATTCTTATCCTATTTCCAAATACATTGATTGGATTGACGTAGAATCTCCGGTTTATGCAGAAAGAAACAAAGAGCTAGTAACGAAGATACTTGCACAAATGGGGATGAAGGAGTAACAGCAAATATCGATGCTATTCTGCTAGTTTAAAAAGAATAAGATGTTTGAGGAAAAGCTCCCTTGTTCAATATGGTTATATTAATAAAGAGAACTATACCGATTTCATATTCTTCTGTGCATAATCATTTATTTATTGGCCGGATATCTCAATGATTCCTTTCATAGTATCCGGGTGATATTCACAGTGATATTCAAGCGTGCCAGTTGAATTAGCAGGCAAGCTTAATTTTCCTGTCTTACCCGGAGCCATCTCATTGCTTTTCGCAATCTCAGTACCATTTGATCCGATTATTAATTCATGCTTGGTGTCCGTGGGATTCTTTATCTTGATAATATAATCTGTGTTTGCTATCAAGTGCAGTGTAGGATTTATTGCCTTACTAGTATTCTGCCACCTGTAGGTTCCATTCTTCTGTTCTAATGCATTTAAAGCGATAGTTGTACTGTTACCAGAAGAAGAGTCAGTGGAAGTTGAACTAGCTTTGTCGGATGAACTGCTCTTTTTCGCTGATATAGTTTGTACAAGGTAGTGTGACGAATAGCTCATACCTATCAATAGTACTGATATTATCATGCATAATGCCAGGATCTTTTTGTTATAATGAAGGTGATCCATGCTGTAATATTTATTATGGTATTATATCAACTTAGTGACAAATCCCATTTTTGGAACCCGGAAATGGGATCCAGATTCATGTACTATCTGATTACACTAAAATATCTAAAGTCAAGGCTGAACGTAATTCATAATCTAGGATTTCTGATGGAAGATTTACAGTTCTGTAATTATAGGATGTAATACATTGCCTACTTTATTTTTAGTCTTCTGTTGGGTGTAGCTGGCTATGACGTCACTGTAGTCAGCTAAGGTATTATGTTTGTGTATAACTTCATCTGTTCTAAAACATTTGCAACAAATCCAAGATATGTGTTCTTCACATATATCACAGACTAAAGTAGGTTCCAAATGAGTACCACACGCTCTGCAGGAACGGTTATAATACATATCCGAAGCCAGTCCACTTGATAAGGGAGTGCGAAGAATAACTCATACCTATAAGTAGTATCGATATTGTACTTGATGTAAAGATCTTTTTGTTTAAGTGATGTGTATACATCACACGTTATGTATACTAGTTTTTTTATTAACATAGAGACAAATTCCATATTTGGATTCCCCAAGTGGAACCCAAATGTGAATCCCACAATATGGTATTGAGCAAAATATCTATATGTAGAGTGTGAATCTAAAATATTAATTAAGTTGTTTGATGGAAACTTACTTCATTTAGCAAGCGGTCTTATCATGTTTGCAGCTGCCATTGTTCCGGTTTACCTCAGTTTAAAATTAAGGAGTAATCTTAGAATTCTTACAGTTTTACTATCACTTTTCATTTTCATTCATGGATTATATCATTTCGCATATTTTGCAGGTCAGGAAGTATTGGGAGAGGGACTCTTTAGAACCATTTCTATTGTTGTTTTAATAATTTTTGGTGGTGCATTCATCTATATTGAGGGATCCAAAAAGGAGAAACTAATAGTATGACATTGTCTCCAGTTTTGGCTCTTGCGAGTAATCTTACACTTTATTTATTATTCGTTGCACTGGGAATTTTTGTGTGGTTGGCTGCGCGTTCACCTGGTGTCAATTCTTTCAGGTTTCAAATTTCAATCTTTATTTTGATATGGATTGGCGGAGAATTCGTGACTACTTTATATGAGTCTGGATTATTCGGTTTCCTCTTTGAGCTACATGATCTTGGTATGCAGATACATCTAGTCTCTATGATACTTTTTGGATTAATTATGTTTGTGAGATTTTACTACTCCTATAGATCGGGCCATAAAATCGTAGAAAGTATTGCTTCAGTCCTCAAGTAGATTTGCAGGGGCTAGTCATCCAACTACATCCTTAAGCTATCTAATCATAGAGAGAAGAATCTTTCAGTCAGTCTGTTAACAGGATCAAAGTTTTGCTCCGCTTCTATTATTATCTTAATGTTTTCATATTTTACGACTATGGATCTGAAGACACTATGAAACAGGCTGTATTTCTTTCCTTCATCAGTTATACATATTCTGTCAACTACGAGAAGGTCTTGCTCTACCAGCCATTTAATTTTTCTATAAGCGGTAGTATGGGGCATCTTGGTCTCCATGATGATGTCATAGACTGATTTGGACTGGTCCATTGTTGAATTGATAATGCTAACCATCTCAGGATCGGCCAGAGCAGTTAAAATTGCTTTTTTGATTTTCTGACCTTCTAATTGCATTTTTATTCACCTGCTGAATTTGGTGGCTGATATAATATCCATCTGGTTACTTTGTGTCTCAGGATCCTAATGCAATTTATGAGAGCTTTGTACGCTCCGGCAAATACCGTTGGCTCTTTTGCTACTTGTTTATTTTTCCATTGGATATTGTGCACGCACAGTGTATCATTAGTTCTCAATTCACATATTGTGTGGGTACTAGCAATCTGAAAGAATGAATTTTCAATCACGTCGTGGTAAATATAGGTAAACCCCACTGTGATATAGTCTCGTAATTTGAGGGCCATATTACAAAATTTGGTTATGCTTTGCAAGTTGCTTACCTTTATTCCTTAAGTATAATTAAGTAAGTATATAAATTGTCAAGTGCTAAAATGGTAAGTAGGTTCACAAAAAGTGAGTTTGGTATTGAATGATATTTGGATCGAGGAGCGATTGATTTAGATTGGATCAAAAAGAAGCGCAAAAATTGGTTTCGATGACTACTAGGTGTCCTGTGGACTGTACATTTAACTTGATAGGCAAAAAATTTACTATCCATATTCTAAGAAATATGATGATTTTGGGACATACAAGATTTAATCAATTTGAAACTATAGAAGGTATTAATTCAAAAACTCTTGCCGTTCGCCTCAAAGAAATGTTGGAAAATGATCTAATCGAAAGAAAAGTATATCCAGGTATTCCAACGAGGATTGAGTATTCTGTAACGGAGAAGGGAAAATCAGTGCTTCCAATTCTTGAGCAAATGTTGGCCTTCTCAATGAAATATGCACCTGAAGAGGTCTTTGCAGATGGTAAGTCAAGAAGCTTCAAGGATGTGCTGGGACGACATACAGAACATATGCAATAATTTCAAAATTGAATAAAGAAACTCCATTAACACAAACATTGCATAGATAAGTATGAAAAAACTCAAATCTTGTGTTTTTTGATATTTATTTGTCCATCTAGACCGGATCTCATTTTATTATACAATTTTACTGCATCGATTAACTGCCAGATCCAAAAACCACCTCCTAAAATCAGGCCAAATACCAAACTTAATGGAAATGGAACAAACCAAACTACACCAAGCCATATGGCTATTCTAGCTATCAATATTATTAGACCGCGTTTTTTATATCCCAGATAGATATGTCCAACACCCGCGATTACCACCGCAAGAAGAATTGTTAATGCTAAACTTTTTGCCAATTACATTTTAACCTCATTAGTGATAATGTAGCTTTTAATTTTAATTTTATTATGTTTCAATTTATAATCGATCATTTATTCATTTTAACGTTAGTTTACATTTAAATGATATTATATGAGACATAAAGAACCTCTTTTTCTTAACACGGTAACAAATATCCTTATGTAGATAAAAGCCCTGTTCCTTAAAAATATTAGCTCTCCCAATTAGATTGGTAGCGTAATCGGTTAGTCCGAACCCAACAGAAGTTACGCAGTTTGGTAACAGCAACTTTACCTGCAACCTTTACTTTTCTACTTTTTAATACTTCGATCCACAGAGTCAATCTATAAACTTTAGAATCTCAGAATTTACCTTCTCTCTCTCCTCATAGTAGAATCCGTGTCCAGCCTTCTCAATAGAAACAAGCTGTGATCCTTTAATACCGTCATGCATGGATTTGGCTAGGTCAAATAGGCAAACATGATCATTTGATCCATGAAGAATTAGTGTAGGCACATGAATGGATGCAAGATCTTTTCTCAAATCCGCATTCCCAAGTTCAATTGCACATTGAATGGTGGCATGTGCAGAGGCAGCTAAGCCTAAACCTAAATTCCAAATTTTGAATTCTGCACTCAGCTTATTAGGATTTGCAAAGAATATTTCTCCAAAGTTCTTGAGCATTGACGGACGGTCTGTGTAAGTCTGTTGAATAAGATCGTCTACTGCAGCATTGTTTATACCATAGGGAAAATCTTCTCGTTTGGTAAAGCATGGTGTAGCTGATCCTAACAATACCAATTTGGCAACACGTGAGCCTTGATGGTGTGCCATATAATGGATGGAAATAGCTCCCCCATGGAAAATCCAACTAGGATCACATTTTGTAGGTTAAGAGTATCAAGAACAGCTTTAACATCATCGGCCATGGTATCATAATTATAACCATCCCATGGCTTGTCAGAGTCTCCAAAACCCCGCAAATCTATGCCAATGCATCGATAGCCATGTTTAGGTAGTTCTGTAAATTGGTATTCAAACATTTTATGGTTGACAGGCCACCCATGTATAAATACAATTGGTTTTCCAACTCCAATCTCTTCAATATTAATAGCAACTTCGTTTACACCGTTGATCTTGCGACTCAATTATGATCCTCGCTTAAATTATGTTCTAAATAGACATTGATAATATCATTCAGACGATCAACAATCTGAAATATCATTACTAGATAATAACATGCATTGGATTTAACCCTGATCCTTAAATTCGAAATTGTTAACAGCTTTGAATGGCATGTTATTTCATTAGCAGCATAGGAAGGCATTATAACCGTGCACTTCTTGCTTCACAAGGTTAAGGATTATTAATATATACATTATCAAGTATTAATGATAAAAATAATGTTACTTATTCAAGCGGATATCGAAGAGCCTAGCGTGTGTGAAATGGAACTACGTGTTATAGAAGTTCTAAAATTTGTCGTCACAACTAAGATTATCTCTTCTTTCTCAATGTTAAGTACGAACTCGGAGCTTGGTAATGTGTATACGGGGATAACACCTAATGCCAGTAACACTTATCCTTTTCTGTCAGTATTTGATTCATGGAAGAATAAATCAAACGTAAATCCAAGTGTAGATAGGCACGAATTATATTAATTTTGGAAGGCGGATGCAAAGACTACGCCAAGTAAGGGTAAAAAAACAGCTATTGTTATTGTTATTGTATTTTCAATCTTAGTCCTTGTCTCTATATATGTTATAAAACCTGAGTATTTATTTCCTAAAAGTAAAAAGTTTGACAGATTTGGAATAGTAGAGATATATCCTACCAAGGTTGGAGGACGAGAATGGTTTATTGATATGGACAATCCCACAAATGATGGACTGTTCAATCCTCAATCTAACATAACAAGACAGGTTGATGGTTCATGGCAAATCAGTGGCAGACAAAATCCCGGAAAATATAACAATGAGGTAAGGATGGACGTTAATACTCCTATAGGAGAACAAGAGTGGAAGAATGTGGAAATGACAGGATATGCTAAAGTGATACATGCAAATCCACCATTTGATTCGCTCGTCTGGTATGCTAGAGGTGGGAAGCATGATAGCCTAGTACCGTGTGAAGGTACGTCCCTTAAGGGAAGACTAACTGTTAATGGTACCGCATCTTGGATAAAAGAAATATGGCATATAGGCGGTTACACGAACGAGAAGGCTAGGGCTCAAGCTACAGACTCCATAATAGGTAGATGGATAGGATGGAAAGTTGTAATGTATGATATTGATAATGGCAAGGCAGTGAAGATGGAATCCTATCTAGACGGTAAAGATAACAACAAATGGGTAAAAGTCACAGATTTGATTGATAACGGAGGATGGTATTCCAATTATCCAGATTCTGTGTTTTATAGTGCAAACTGCGGCAAACCCAAGGACTACATTATTACTAATGGAGGACCTATAGCAGCATTCAGATCTGACAACATGGTTTGGGACTTTAAGGACTTGAGTGTGAGGGAAATTCAAGCTCCAACATAATCCCTAAAATCTATTAGAGGTCTGCCTATGCCACCGTTTGGGCCAAAGCACTAGAGGTTAACTTGGTTAATTCATACTAAATATGTACTCTTACTACTACTGGGATGATGCAAGAAATTTGAAACTAATTCAATATCTGCATTATTGTAGGAAAACTTCCTTCAGAAAAAGCTTACCTAGAAATGTGCTATGTCTATGATTCTTCTACAAACATCTTTGGTGAATTAATGATGAAAAAGAAATTCTCGCCTGCGATTGCATTAGCTATTATTTTTATGATAAATGTATTTATTCTTTCATCTGTTTCGAACAATATCACTTTAATCGATACGGCATTTGGGGATAAAGAGCAGAACAAGAACCAGTCCGGTGAGAGAGTCGTCTTTACTTCAGACGATGGAGTGTTACTGGTTGGTAGTTATTACAAGCCTAGTATAGGAATCAGCAATTCTACATCTTCGGTAATTCTATTACATATGCTAGGAATGGATAGGAGCACATGGGATAAGTTTGCACAAGAACTCAGTAACAATGGTTATGCTGTCCTTTCTGTCGATTTAAGGGGTCATGGAGAGAGCATCAAACAGGGTAATCACACAATTT
>DATBGR010000288.1:0-4072 GCA_036557905.1 Nitrososphaeraceae archaeon
ATCAAGAAGGCAGTTTTTCCGGGTATCACAAGTAGTCATCATCTGCATCATGTTGCTGGCAAAGCTATTGCCCTAGCTGAATCATTAGAATTTGGAAAAGATTATGCAATACAAGTTATCAAAAATGCCAAAGCTATTGCAGGGGCTTTAGCTAACTTTGGATTTGAAGTTTTGGGAGAAAAAAGAGGATATACTGCATCACATCAACTTGCAGTGGATGTTTCAAAGTTTGGTGATGGTGGTACTATAGAAAGAGATCTGGAAAACGCTAACATAATTTTAAATAGACAGCTACTGCCAGGTGATATCAAAGCTGGCAGGCATTACATGCATCCAAGTGGAATAAGAATTGGAGTTCCAGAAATAACAAGGTTAGGAATGAGAGAAAGTGAAATGAAAGAAGTTGCAAATTTTATTAAGCGTGTAGTGATAGATAAACAAGATCCCTTTTTAATAGCAAATGATGTGGCACAGTTCAGAAAACAATTTCAAAAAATACATTATGCATTTGATAATGCTGTTGATGCGTACGAATACATAGATGTTATACATCATAGAAAAGCAAGTTAGTCGATTACGAGGAGGAATTTGATTGGATCCGCCTGAAGGCAGCATGAATGGACATAAATCAGTTCGTACAAATAAATGAGCATCTAAACTCTACATAGTTAGACAATGATTGTCTGGTGAACAACTAACTAATCAGTCAATTTTTGTTTCATAACTATTTCATGATCTCATGGTTTAAGACTAGTTACTAGTTACTAATCAAATAGGCGATACTCCCTATAGTAAATTAAATAAAATGATTAAATCTATACTTTTTCTCGAATATTGACTGAATTACTGGTCATAAATCGTTATGAGGTACAAACACTACCTCGAGTCTGGTACTTCGATCCTACACAATCGATTATCGTTATCATAGTACACGAGTTTTGTTCATTCAAATCCTGTGTTAATGTGCAAATTACTGAAATTCGTAAATTTATAAAAGTTGTATTCAAAATCGCTTCATCAAAATATCGAAATAATAATCAATCTTAATATTCAACGCATCGATAATATATCAAGCCTTTGATTGTGATATCCTCTATTTTTACCGTTGTGAGTTTTTTGTCAATACGTTCAGATTTTTTTGATATTATTCCAGATGTAATATTACTAAATAACTCTGTCAAGCTGAGTTTTACCATTGCATGATTGACTTCATCTTCTTTTATCCCAATCGCATCAGCGATTTCCTTTGCTGAAAACCCCTTTCCTTTGTTATGACATAAAAATTGAACTATCACAGTATTAATATTCTTGTGTGCATCAAATTCAGCAGCATCTATAGGCACCATAACCTATGTTGTTATGTGTTCTAATATAACTAAATACTGCTGTTGTAGCTCTGTTTGACACCATATATAACCAAGTTTTACTGGTTGGATCTTTTAAGAATTTTTAGTGGACACTAGAAGAATCTTCCTTATTTGTATTGAATGTACGTATGAGTTTAGAATATCGGTTAGTTAGCCAGCCAGTCAGTCAGTTATGACAGGTTTCCGAATGTCAAAATCTACTTCCGACTCATTATTACTTCTATTTTTATTTTTTGTTGGCAATTGAATCTTATTCAATTGACCATGGAAGAACATATTTTGAGACTGCTAATAATTACAATCTCAAAATTTCCTCATTTAATCAATACATTCGATTTTGCTGATCATGCTGTGCCTTGCTTGACCATCATTGATTTATCAGTACTGGGGGACTTTGTGCGCAGCTCCGACTTGCATATATCATAGAAATCAGCAGCAGAATGTACTGTATGGTATTTATGTTCTCTTTTTTAAGATCTTGTGTCTTACTTTGCCATTGTTGATTTATCAGTACTGGGGGACTTTGTGCGCAGCTCCGACTTGCATATATCATAGAAATCAGCAAAATATTCTTTAGGGCATTTATTACATCTTTTTTAAGATCTTCTTCATAAAAAGTTCTATTTGATAGTTTACCATGATATATTTCAGCAACCTTTACGATATCATGCTCATTAAGACCCATCCGTAAAAGTGTAGTGAGGACTGGTTCAATTGAGGACTGATCTTTCAGTCTCTGTAATCCCTTCTCTAGTTTGTCATTAATCGTCTGAAATTCTGCTTTGAGATTTTCAATCTGGAGTTCAAATCCTAGCTTTGTATTATACTGAGTCTTTAGGTCTTCAAAGAATTTTTTTACTACCGATGGAGGGTATAAGCCAAGTGAGCTTGCAATATTTACAAGCAGATTGCGCAATGTTCTTAGCTCACTTGAACCAAATCCGAGATTTGCAAGTTCGTCGTACACAGGTAGAGTTTCTGAATGTAAATAAATTTTGTCTTGCAATAAAGATTCACGCTGACTAAGTTCTGCAATATTCAGTTCCACTACATTTGTAGTTTCCTCCAATGCGCGTTTTTTGCCATCTAAATGTTGGACATTATTAAATTCTTCAAGTACCCTCTTGGGATCGTATCCATAAGCTGCAATGCAACTAACAATGTTGACAAGTTTGCCAAGATCTTCTGTGATTGACAATTTGTGTCGGTCTAGGACTTGCTTTGCATTAGTATATGACTTGATGTCTGATTCTGCCATTTTCTTCTGTTGCAATGCTAAATCCCGGGCATTTTCGATTTCTGACTTTTGATTACTTAGAGTCGAGATCTTATTCTTTAACTGTTCAAGTTCTTTATCCAATTCTTTCTTTTTGGCTGTCTTTTCGTCTATGTGCTCTTTGATTTTAGATAGTGGAACGTGATCATCATTTGAAACTTTGACAAGATCTTTTATACACGTAGCGAATTCACTTGGTAAGACTCCAGAATCTTTACATTTGTTATATATGTCCATTATGAGTTGTGTGGCGGCCTCTGGATCTACGTTCTGCCCACTTAGCAAGTTTATAGTTCTAAAACCGATTGCACATCGGGCAGGAGTAAGACCAGCAGTATTCATTGCTTTTGCCAGCTCCCGGAATGCATCTGCTTCATGCTTTCCATTGTCCATACTCCATTCGTTGGTGATATTGCTAACTGCTCCTGTGCTAATGTTATTATCCTGTGCTATTATATCTCTGCCTAAGCCTTGAAGCCATTGACTTATTACTCGTGATTTTATTGTTTCAGGTATTGCGGATGGCATTTATCTTCTAGTACATAAAGAGGACACTTACAGTATTTATTAATAATCCCCTTTTTTGGCGAGTCAAATAGGTAGTCAAATACGTCAAATGCCCCGTCAAATAGCCTTGTCAAATACGTCAAATAGCATATGACCTGGAGAATACGCATACTAATTGCTTCTATAATGAATTCAATTAATCGCTGGCGCATTATTCTATAAGCACGCGATAGATTGTGATTATTTCCTCAAAAATCACTTCTGAGTACTTTTGACAAACCTTTGAGATATTCCATTGACTTTGCTAATTTCATCATTTTTCATATCACACAATGACAAAGGGATTCCCAATACCGGGCCATATCACTGGATCGAGCATCTGCATCCCATGCTCGCACCAAAGCTCCAAAGTCCACGGATCTTTTGATCCAGCTTTCCCATTTTATAACGACTTTCAATCTTATGTTTAGGTGAATCATATCAACTGGTTAATATGAATATTAAGTTGTCGAAAACCGTCTCAAGTTTTTATCATACTTATACATATATTAACTACATGGACATGAGCGCAACGTGTGTTATGTGTGGTAAGAAATCACAGGATTATGCGATAGAGTGTTCATGCTGCGGAAATTTCTATTGTACTGAAGAGTGTAAAATCAGAGGTCATCAAAAAAAGATGATTCATCACACTTGGCTAGATTATAAACACCTTTATGAAAAAATAATGAATAATCCACAAGTTAGATTAGTCACAGTATGCGATCTTGATGGCGAAATAATGTATTCTGGTCATAAGCAAGAAACAAAGAATTTGCTGACCTCAGAAGAAAGCAGAAATTCACTTGAATTAGCTGTCAAGAGTTGGAAGGTACGCAGCCAACTTGCATCAAAGATTGGCAAGGGGAAATATGTCTTGGCC
>DATBGR010000289.1:0-3773 GCA_036557905.1 Nitrososphaeraceae archaeon
TATAACTATTGTATATGCTTATGTATCTTTGTAATGAAGAGTACAATTTTCATCAAGAACACAACAAGGGAGCGATTGAAGCACTTGGGTATCAAGGGGCAGACCTATGATGATTTAATCAATCAGCTAATAGACATAAAGAATGCCTTTGAGCATTATGTAAAAATAAACTTGCCAGCATATGTTAGTGAATTAGGTAATAATTTTGTAGAGAGCGAGGCCAAATGATTGACGAATTAAGGAAGGTATGCGAAGCAACTGGCTGTTTCGAAAAAGCTACAGATAATATCATAGTAAAAGCTGGTAACCTAGGAACAATTTCTCTATTGCTTTGCAGAGACTATGTTGCTAAATTCCAAGAGGGATAACGAGACATGAATGAAGAACACGACAACCTTGCAGAAAATCAAACAATCAATGGCATCATAGTTGACCTTAAACTAGTTGTCGATCAGCTTGGTAATAATTTCACCAAAACAAAGGAACTCATACATGAACTGGCGCGCCGCTTGGATGAAAGCAAGCTATGTGAAAGAGATCAAGTGTCTAGAAAAATAAAAGAAATCTTGAAAGATAAGATAAAGGAAGGAAAGATCACCGCTAAGTGGATAGAAGACTGCTTATCACCAGAATACAAGCGTAAATACACCACCAAAAGCGAAGATACTTCGCTTTCAAGTGAGATTGGAAAAGAAATTGTGGTTGACGCATCAGGAAATTCCGAAATTGAATCTGCTACAACGTCCGATGCTGATCCAAATAACAATATTGTCATAAATTATGAGGGCCAGCCTCCAAATGTAGATAATCTGAATACAGATGTATCTCTTATTGATGATGATCTAGAAGAAGAGATAAAAAAATCTACTTCATTTGCTACTGCGGACCAACAATTATCTGAACAGACTATCGTTGCTGAGCTTAAGACCGAAAATGAAATACTCAAGTCCAATTTGCAGTCTAAATCTGACGAGAATTCTTCATTACACATACGGATCAAAGAGCTGGAAGCGCGCGCACAAAATGATCAAGAAGATAAATCCTTTGAAGTCCAATTTCAAGTTCCATTTGAAGATCTACGCATGCATATGAGTTCATCTCTGAGTAAGAATAATACTGTATCTAAGGTTTCATTCTCTGCAAACGTTGATGTTGTCAATAGAAAGTTAATTGACATTCAGATAGGAGAACACTGGGACTCGACTAACGATGACAGTGACATGTATTAGTGTTTAGTATTCTGGGCGATGATGGAATGGGTAAGCCAAAGTTAGATTATGCAATGAAGGTTCATATGCAAAGGATAGTACTAATCGAGGGGAGACCATTTTGCTTTCGAGACTTTCTAAACTTTGAGGTGGATGGTAAAAGGTATAAAATGAAGCACGGAACAATTAGGAACAAGATTTCAAAGCTTAAGAAAAATGACCTCATACAGTTAGAGTATTATTCTGGCCCTGCATTTTATAGCCTAAAAGGAGTCAGTTTTACCAAACCTAAACGAGAAATGACAGACGACCATACGGTGGTTCCCAACCTGTCATCTGTGTCATCAGTGTCATTTATCTATGGTCTACCAGCAGACAAACAAGCCTTACATGACATACGATATAGATTCAAAGTCGATAACATTTGGACCACCATCTCAACTAATCATCCAGAGTTAGAACCTAATGCAAAGAGTAAGGATATCTCTCTTGAACCCATTGTAACCCACGATCTTATCATTAAGACAACTATACGTCACACAGATACTGTGAGTCTCATTGTTGGATGTTCACTACATCCTGTAGCGGTAGATGTAAATGGCGTGGTGCGACTTTCCAATGCGTTAACTCGTGTAGAGGAACGACTATTGCGATATATAGAATCCCGGCCGCTGTCACTGTCATCCTCCTCCTCCATTCCAGATCATTATGCATGGATTGTAACGATGTGGCATTTCGGATCTGATTCTCCAAGTGAATATACCGGTGAGAAATTTGAAGCCACGTGGGAAGATGGTCAGAATGCCTTGTTTCGTATATACACTAAAGATCTAAACGGAGAAACTAGAATCAGAAAAGAGCGTCAGGAATATCCAAATAAAAGATTCGATGAGGCAATAGAGGAAAAACTACCTACTGTTATCAAGATGCGCGCGGTGTCCAGCGATGCCTAAACTATTAGTTAACCGTGAAGAGCTGGGCAAACTAATAGCTCAAACAAGTGGCGCTATCTCAGTGATTAATGAATCGCATTATATAGTCAGATCGACATCTAGTAACAACACATATACCATCATTGCAACCAAATCCGGATATGCTTGTTCATGTCCAGATTATGCGCGCCACAATGCCAAGTGCAAGCATGTATATGCAGTTGAATTTTATCGTCGTCAAAGCGCAATTATTTAGCTCACTATGAATTATCCGAGTACACTCATAATTACTATTTTTATTCCTTTAGATTATCTATTTTGCAATAAAATCGCTATCACGATCATTTTTGACTGCATACAGTGTATGCATTGTCCATTGAATTTATACTGTGGGTAATCTGTTGAATCACAGGTTGTTATATCTTAGTTTGTCAGAGGCTACTAATCGAATTAAAAAGTGTATCCTCTGTCGAACAGTTTTGAGATGCATATAAAGCAACATAATGTCAAAATACGCCTATGTCTTTGCAGCTTTTGCAGTCATTAAGGCAGTAAAGAATAGATAAAATCGTTTTTACATACAAATGTTGCCGTCTTTTACACTGGGAATAGTGTTATTGCCAATATCGTATCCTTTTTGTCGAAGATACTTTAAAGTTAATTTATAGACTAATTCGTCATAGCCTGTTACTTCCAATACTCTTCTCCATGATACCTCCCTATTCTTCGAAATTTCTTCTGATAGTAACTCTGTAGTTTTTGTGGCTTCCTGTCTGCACTGCTCCATTGTTTTGCCATTCTTGTAGGCGTGAATACGAGAATCGCAACTGCTGCCCTGACTTTCCATTATGCCAAAAAATAGTCAAGCTACGATTTAAACAATTTTGACAACTGCCTTATTACTGTCACTGGACTGGACTCGTAAGATGGATTTGCTTTAACAGATACTCCATCTAGAATAGAAAACGTAGATGTAGAAGGATTAGCAAAGAGGTAATATTATGTCATTCCCAGTAAATCTAGTTCTGTTGAATCATCAGTACCTGAAGAAAAAATAAGAATGAAAGAGGATCACCTATTCCCCTAGAGGTACAGGCAAGTTCCCCGACTTTCCTGATCCCTCTCCGTACTGACGAAATTCATGATCAAATTCCTAGTAATACTAACGGGAAAGATGACGTGGAAGTAGAAAAGCGCGCAAGCTAGCCGATTTCTTCTATGATGATCCAAATGCGCCAAATGCGTCGCTTCCAGATCACGATTTAGAGCAGAGGCCATGCTGTACTATTATAGCTATAAAGCCGGTTATTTTTTTGTGCATATTGCATCTTAACATTACTTCTACTTCCAGCACTTCTGCGCTCATTTTCTGAATATCTATAAAATAGCCTTTGAGTAATACTTAACATATGAGCAAATTTGGTCTTTATTCTGACGAATCTGTCATTCCGTTTGAAAACCATGTAGAGGGGTTGGAAGAACAAACAAAAACCTCACTTCTAGATTTAAGAAATTTTGTAAAAAGTCTTGGCAACAATGTTATTGAAGAGGTCAGGCCACATAGGATAGTATATTCCAAATCATTAACATTTAGAACATTTTTAGACATACAACCAAAAAGGGATTCTTTGAC
>DATBGR010000290.1:0-5833 GCA_036557905.1 Nitrososphaeraceae archaeon
GATCAGGTACTCGCCTCAATGCGTCTGGAAAGCTATCATCAAAAGCTGGCCAACCACAACCGGCATCAAATTTGCTCTTGGATGAAAAAAGAGGGGCATTACATTTACGACAAATATAAGTACCAGCTTGATAAAAATCGTTATACTTACCAACAAAGGCTGGTTCAGTTGCCTTTCCTTCTATAACTCTTTTCTCGTCCTCTGTTAATTTGTTGTAACTCATATGAACAAAATAATTTAGGTTTGCCCATATTCTAAGTTTCTGCATCTCAGATGAAAAGATGGCGTAATACTACTCATTATTCACCCACCATAGAATTTAATATAACTCCTCAATCCTATCGACCCTTTGAACCAATAATTGATATTCAGATATATAATGAAACATATCAGCAAGTCAGAGGTTGAGAAGAGTGTGAAAAGTGGGGTACCGACTGGATTGCTCTGCAGACGTGTCTGATTTTTGGCCATGTTGGTTGTTGTGACTCTTCGGAGGATCTGCATGCAACTAAACACTATCAGAATATCGATCATAAGATCAAGATTGCTTTACCAAACAAGTCATGTCGATGGTGCTATGTTCACAAGCAGTACTATTAGCTAAAAAAATGAATCTGCCTCTTTGGACCCTAATTCTTTATAGTTCTTTTAATGGAATAGGCTAGATAGGAATGATGGCAATTATCTTTTTGACTACTTTGGTTTAAAACTACAGGTGATATTGATAAGGTAAACTTATGTCTAATTATGTCGGAAGGAGTCTCTTATATTGGCTATGTGAAATATACAAATTTAAAAAGTTACTCTAAAATGGATATCTACCAATAGTTGCTCGCTTAAACCACAACATGACCATAATCTGCTGGGTGGATAAAAATATTATATTATCCCAGATTTACATTTGCAGCTATCGTAGATTCATGTTTGACTCAATATAATTTAGCATCTCCCGCAATTTGCATAGCCATAAGTGCCTGCTGCCCATGCAATGATTACCTTACCAGTAGATTTGTCGATAGTCAACGATGAATCTGTAGCATTTGCCGTAGAAGCAACGTTACTGACATTAATTGGCTTTCCGAATGTGGATCCTGCATCAAGGCTCTTCCTCAAAAACACATCATTGTTATTCGGATTTTTTTGTTCCCATATAACATAGACTTCGTCAGCAAAAGCTCCCACATGTGGATTGGAAGCCTGTTCTGTAGCATTGCTAATGGCTTCACCAGGAGTCCAATTTTTTCCGCCATCAACACTTCTAGAGAAGAATACCGCAGAATTCTTAGCAGAAACATTTTGTTCCCATACTGCATAGACGAACCATCCACCATATGTATCCACTCTAAGGTTCTTAACGTCGAAGTTAGAAAAAGTTGCAATATTGGATGACGGTTTTAGTTGTTTGGTATAATTTTTTAAAAGATAATCGTTCGACATGCTAGTCATCGTAGTGTTTGTTGCAGGAGGATCACTTTTAGCGGTCGATATAACATTACTTTTCTCAGGTGCTACAACTTGGGCTATGGCTGTAATATTATGGTAAGGTAAATAACCAATCGTAACTCCTAGGCACAACATGATCATAGGGCCGGCCAATCTAGCTATGCTTAAAGCTCTCACACCTATAAGCAAACAGAAGACAATTCTATAAACATATCGTTCATAAATCTGCTGTAAAAAGAATAACACTTCTCCCCAGCAATTTGAGCCGAAAAATGCAAGGCATTGTGACGTTTGTTAGGGTACATATGTGAAATTGCCCAAGACGGTTGCCCAATCGTCTTTTCCAGGAAACGATATGTGGGGTGTGTTATACTCGCCAGCTACCCAGAATGAGTTCGGATTGGCTGGATCTTGTGACAATCCAAAGTAATCTCCATAGCGACTGCCTACAATTAGACTTCCTCCTATAGTGAAATTTACTGCCTGGTTCAAGTAGTTAGGTGCACTACCAGCTTTCTGACCTGTGATATATAAACTTGGAAACATCCAATCTGAGGACACTCCAAACATTACATTCAAATTTCCTGCGCTGTCGATGCTAAGAGCAGGATAGTAAAAATAGATCTGAGGTAGAGAGAAGTCAAAATCTTGAATAACCTTATTGTTAGTTGCGTTTATTTGAATCAGACGTATGCATGATCGTTCAATATTGTCTCCTTTTGGTACGCAGCCAACGTTAGAACCGAGCCAGATTTTTCCTCGAAACATTGCACCATCGATCATACGCGCGTCTCCTACGTTTATTGTTGCTCCGGTGACAGGCTGCCTGCCTTTCACATTTTCAGGGTCCACCATGGTTCTTACAGGAAGACTCACAAGTTGAATTGGTTTCAGAAATGGCACTTTGCCACTGATAATGTATAAGTTAACATAATGACTACCCTGGTTGCCATCCGTCGCCAATGTGATGTTTGAGCTTTCTGATGAGTCAGACATCTTAACTGGTAGGAGGGAGTATTGGGACATGTTTGCATATGACTGAAAGAATCTCGGTTTGTCGAAACCTGTAATCAAATCATTCTTGTCTACTATTACGTATTGAGCTCCCATAGAACGTCCGAGACACAAATTTTGTACGTCATTTGCGCTTATTACAAATTTGTCGTTGCTTGTTGCAATCATAGGTTCGTCAGGACAGTAGGTAAACGGAAAATCATACAAATTCCAATTACCAAGAGGGTCATCTGTAGTAGAAACTGCCAACTTCACGCTATGGGTCATTCTGTCTAGAATACTAGCAAACCATGTTGCTGAAGTATTGTCATATATTATTCTTGGATCAGAAATAAAATCCGCTCCAGTGCTAAAAAACTGAGCCAAGGGAAAGTCCTTAGCCGCAAGTCCCTTCTTAAACCAGATCTGACCTTGAAGATTTACAAATTCTGCAATATGTCGAGGACCTACAGCAATCTGTGTGTCTGGGGGTGGAGGTCCACCACTTACCAAAGAGTTAAGCCCAGGGATTTGATGTTGTATCATTTTGGTATTGATCGAAGTGGCATTGGGAGTAGTCATTACGTGGTCCGACCCACCATGTACCAGGCTGGACGAATTTGTTATGTTTGTGTGCGGAATAGCAGAAGAATTCGTTACATTGAGGGTGGTCACTAAACTATCAACAGGATTTTTTGTAAGAAGCTTAGTGGTGTTGATATATCTGCTCTCTGTCTCATTTTTAGAAACTGGTGCAGGTATTGACTCACTATAGCGCGGGGTAGCAATATTTACTTTCCTAAGATTTGCTACAGTTACATTACCAAGAAGAGTTGGCTGAGTGCCATTCTTGGGATTACTACTACTAGAATTAAGTATTGAAACTGAAGTAATCTTAGTTTTGTTAGGAATATTTGGGTGATCATAGCCATAATGTACTGACTTCTGGGCGGCCGCAGAATCGAGACTATAAATGAACGTGTGAATGTACGTTGCAATTATAGTTCCCATCAAAAAGATTGCAGCTGTTACAATAAAAGTCAGCATCAATAGCATTTTGACTTCAAGTACACTTAAATCAACTGGTATATAAAGAGGGTGATAATGGGCAGATTCGGTGCAAATGTCAATATACTATCAAAGCGATATATAATGAAACGTTATCAATCTTGCTTACCTTTAACTTCCTCAATTACCTCACGCAAGTACTGCCTTATCTCAGTATCAGTTAGTGACGGTTCTATTTGACCTTGTTGAGATATTAGTTTTTCTTTCTCTTTTGTCAAACTCATCACTGATTTCTCAATTTGCTCCTCCATTTGGGCCGTTCCAATGCTCTCTAGTAAATTTGATTGTTTCACCATCGATTTTCTCACTGATTCCTTAATTGATGCTCTCAGTTTGGCATCCTGCGCTACAGAGATAGCCGAGTTATAAAGGCCTACAAAGATTAAGAACGATGATAGGCCTACAAATGAAACATTAGCAAGTCCAAATGGTGGATAGCCCGCCTGTAATACAGTAGCATCACCAGCATTAAAAAATAGTATAAATCCATAGGCAGTAATAATCATATAGTCCCTCACGTCGCTGCCACGACTTACAGATTTTGACACCGATCGAAATCCTAATCCAAACAAAATTCCACACACTATTATGGCGTAAGTATATAAGAGAATAGGCAATGCTAGGTTTGATGAAACCGCTGCCGTAACTGGGCTAGTCGGATATATGGTTTGATATAGAGTGATATAGTAACTCATAAAATACACTAAAGGGAGCGTTACAAGAGTCCAGAATTTGATTCTGCCTACCCGTTGGATATGGTGATGCAAAAGGAGAATAGTACCACCCCAAGTCAAAACGAAATATCCAATTAGAGAATAAGTTTGCACGGTGGAGACAACAAACATCGGTGTACCCGGAGTAAAACCAACCTGAAAGATAACTTCTGAGCTTGCTGTTACTACCGCGGGCTTACCCAATAACACGACGTCATAAAAAATAATTGAATCTATAGCATTTACAGTAATAGCTGCAGCTGCCAGACCATATAACAAAACGACTATGCTTTTGTTGTGCTTGAACCACGAGAAGAATAAGTACGCAAGATAGCCCATTAGACACACGGCCAGTCCATAGCTAATTGGAACAGCTGCGATTAGAAAGTATGTGTAATAATGAGAGCTAAAAACTATTTGTAATACAATGACTATCATTATTGCTGCTAGTACATGCTGAATTATTGTTACCGTGTTGTTCAGAGTTTTGATATGTAATGGCTTGATTTTACTCTCTCTATTTTTCGCTTTGACAATCTCCAAGATGTAGTACTGTCCCACTACGAAAACTGCGGCAATGATGGTAAAGAGCGCTATACCCCAAAAAGTAACTGCCTGTTTACTTATTATGTCAGCAACGTTACTGATCGATATGTCTATCACCAGTGCAACCATCACAATCAGGAACGAGGCAAAAAGTTTCTTGCCGTCATATCCAGATTTATGGAAAGATTTTTGCCCAGTCATTCTTTAACGATACTAAACCTCTGGCGAACCAGACTTGAAATCATTATTCTTCAAAGGTATATGTAACAGGAACCTTATAGCATTTTTGCAATTCTTGTCCCAGAACATCCAATATACATACCAATTAGCATTAATTCGTTGACACTTTTCTAGTATTTTGAGTCGAAATACATCGATAGTTGTGACCGGACTTTTCTTAATTAGGATTACTTCGAGCAGGGGTAGACCAGCTTCGAGCTTTATTGTCCGGACTGAGGAATGAAATGACTTTGTTACTATTCGTCCTTTTTTGTACTCTCCCGTATGCTCGTACTGTTGTCTATGACGTAAGCGCAGATATCTTCTGATTTCTGTGTAGACATTCTAGCCTATCTAGAAATAATGATATAATGGATATTTTTAGCAAATGAATTAAAATATGATTAAAATCTCATAATTCGAAATTTCTATACCAAGACTTCTTGACCGAACACATTAACATTCATAAACGCCCCGGAATTGCTGTAAAAACACTGCAATGTATAAATCATATTTTGGACCTGCTCTAACATGAGTAAGAAAAAAAGTTGCGAACACTTTATTGGTGTAGATCAAAATAACATAGTTCCCAGAACTGCAGGTTGCGAAGAGTGTGAAAAAGAGGGCACTGACTGGGTTGCTCTCCGTATGTGCCTTATTTGTGGCCATGTTGGATGTTGTGACTCTTCTGAGGGTCTGCATGCTACTAAACATTATAAGAACACTGATCATAAAGTTATGGTTGCTTTGCCAAACAAATCATGGCGATGGTGCTATGTCCATAAAGAATACTCTTAAACAATCCACATTCAAGTCGAGATTGTTTTCTAATCAAATTCTTTTTTTTCGTT
>DATBGR010000291.1:0-5237 GCA_036557905.1 Nitrososphaeraceae archaeon
GAATAGATCGTCCACTATTTAATTTACATGTTATCTAGTTTCAGAATACATATACCATTAATTATTAAGAAGGAGGTAAATTAGTAAGGCTAGCACGATTTTCTTGATTTTTATTACGTGTTTCCGTAAGTTTCCACTTTAACTCTGCTATATGCGACATAGTTAACTTTTCAACACATTGCACTGCTTTTAAGATTAACGTATCAAGTTGGCTTTGCGTGAAGATTGAAGAATAGTCTCGCAGTCAATCAATCAATTAGGAAGGTCGATATTGACTATCCTATTTTGTTTTTTATCTTCTGCTTCTAACTCTTTGTGCTCTCTTATTACTTCCTCATTCAATCCTTCCTTTATCTGGATAATATCTGCATTCTGGAATGCAGCCAGTAAAGCCATTGCAACCTTTTCCATAGTATTCGTCAAGTCCTCTCATAGAATGGCTCGATTCATGGAAAAACCAATTCATCTTGTTATTCTTGCAATACTTAGACTGTATTTCTTCAATTAAAGTCAGCAACAAAGTTTTCTTCTTTGTCCGATTGTGATTGTTCTTCTGGTTCTTGTGGTAATAACGGTGATATCACGGCTCTACCGCCAAAACCAGCCGATGCTAGGAAACGCACGTATTTGACTCTACGCAAGGAATTTACTTTCGAACCGGAATTCAAGAAGCTATGGGACAAAATTAAGAATAAAACGAGATATTTTGTTAAAATAGACACAAATAGACTTGTTGATGAGTCGGTAAAGTCTATAGATAACATAGATGTGGGGAAGCCGCGGATAATTATCACAAAGGCACGCGTAGCAATAGACGAAAATGCCTAAAAGGACCTATACTCTCACCAGCTATTACCTATGTATCTCCGACTAATGGCGGTGTTAATGTCCCTAGTGATTCGCTCATTACTGCTTCTTTTAGCGTACCGATGCAAAGCCCAACTATTAACAGTAACACTTTTACCCTAAAAAATCCTGATGGAAACTTTGTTTTTGGAACAATTCATTTAAGTCCAGATAATCAAACTGCAATATTTCGATCCTCAAAAGAAGAATGTTTCTCTAGCTTAGTTTATTAAAACAATCAGCACAAAGTATACAGGTTCTGATGAAAGTGTATATGTAGAAGATCCAAATCAACAGAATATATTTTATCATTTGGCTTGAGACAACTAATCATAAATAATAATCTGTGCACGATATGTTTTACCAAATTAAGAGTGTTGTTATCTATACGGAAAATTCCATATTTGATGGTAAGATCTGGCTTAATCCAAAGCCGACAGAAAAATTAGGTGGCGCATACAAGATGTACGCTAGTCGAGATGGATCACTTTTTCGCTTTTTGCTAAGAGAGACGCGAGTCTCGCGAATTGCTTCAGCTATTGTCATTCGTTTAGATGTCTGTTTATTTATTTCAGATAGCTGTTTATAAAATTCTTTCGTAAATTCTAGTGCAGAATCATCTGTCACGGACCAGAGCGTCCCTATGAATCCGCATGCACCAGCTTTTATGAACCACTTCGCCCAGCCCCCTATTCCTGTTAGAGAATGTCCGCTCAGACCTCATGTCATTGCTATATTGAATCCTCCAGATAACGGAATAAATGGCAGTACCTATAATCAGCGCAGCGTATGCTAACAAGATAATTGCTGTCTTTTTCTTCCAACTCATCGACTACCTATCTACTTTCATTTTTTAAAGCACTGACCCGATTCATCATTATCAGGCCTTGTATATCCAGTAGGACATGGACCCTTAGGAAAGCAGTTTCCCTTATCGTTAGCAGAAAACCCAGATGGACATTTACTTGTTGTCGGGTCAGGCTTACATTTAGCTAGACCATTAGGATTAAAGGCACAGTCCTTATCAGGTACTTGTTGCTGCCGCGCTTGCGTCTGTTGGTATCCTACTAATGCTATACTTATAGATAGAACTACCGCAATAAGTAAGGTCTTAATCAAGCTCATTCATTCTACTAACCCCTGCTGGAATAATACCTTTTACAACGGGTAGCCTCATATGCCAAGGCTTTGCTAATTTCTTACTATACCACGGACAATACTTGAATGGTTCAAGACTGATAGCAGGTCTTCTGTATATTAAGCTATAGATATACCAACCTGTTTTCTTTATTGGGTTAACCTTATTTTCTGGTTTGCAGTATAGGATATCATTATAGTCAACCGCTTTTTCAAATTCATTGCTGTTGCAGTAATCTGGGTTCAAAGTACTATACTATACTCTGAAGATAAATAAGAATAAGGCTAGAATTAATGAATTGCTTGTGCAACTAATGTTGAAGTTTCTGGCTTACCTGTCAGTAACCGTAACGGATGCACTTCATACCCTCATGTATGCTAACCTACAGGTAGAAGATGCTAAGGATGTAAAACGACAGATACTTCTAAATGAGGGTTTTAGAAACTACGAGGCTAATATTATAGTTAGATAGTCTATAAACCATTCCTTTAATAGATCCCATAATCTTCACTTGCCAAAATGGGTGACAAATCAGCAATAATGGCATAGCTATGGCTATATAGTACAACTAGCTTTTCTTGCGTAATGAGGAAACTTCTCGCAATTATAGGTGCCTTAATTGCTGGCGGGTTAGGACTAAGTCTTATACCACATGCAGCACACGCTAGCGCATGGAACTGATCACTCCCTATTTTTTGGCTAGGTTCTCCCTGTCTAGGTGGATATCCTAGACTTTTGTAATTCTATAACTGACTAACCAATATACCGAATTGTCAAAGTAAAAGTAAAAAGAATAACAGCAAACGAAGTCAAGCGAACTCTAATTTAATGAAAAACAGCAAATTTTGCTTTATATAGTCTTTATACCCCTGTTACCAATGGAGTGATCGTACTTTGTGACTACCAAAAGAGATCGCTTTAGGCGTTCAAAAAAGGAGTAGACGAATTATAGATTGATGTCTTCGTGTCTAAGGTCGATATTTCGATATTTATATTTATCCAGCGCCTTTTCGAAGTAAGATATTCTACTTTTGAGGGATTTCATTCTACTGTTTAAGATATCATATGTATCAGCCTTTAGTATTCTCAGAATCTCGATACGGTCATCCGCCTCCCTGAGCCCCCATATACTTCTAGAAATGGTATAATAAAGTAGGATGTAATTCCTTATTTGATGAGACATTACGAGATAGTCAAAATACTCCAATTCTACTAATAGTTCATCTACAGCTCTTGAGACCTCTACTGACGTCTCTTTTACCTTCTGACGTGCCTCTTCGACACCCCATTCCTTAGGGTCCTTAAGGGCCAATTCGGCTTCGGCCACCGAGAACTTGGTTCTTTTAACGTTTTCAGTTTTCATGTCTATTCTATCAGTAACTTCCCTAGCAATTTTGGTCTGCTCTGACTTTCTTGTCTGGTTTAAACCGGACCAAAATACAACTGCAGAAGAAATTAGAGCTGCAATAGCCGCTAAATCACTTATGCTTATTTCGGGTTTGAAAGTAAGGCCGAATATTTCTATGACCAAATGATAAGATCCACTTAGAAAAAGAAGGTAAGATTTGCGTAGTTGAAAACATTTGGTTATTTAAGGCAAAAAACATAACCTAGGATAAATGGTCCCCAATTTTTATACGCATAAAACGATCAACAAAATATACAAGACCTATCTACCACTATGCAAAAAGATTCAGAATCTTTATGCAAGACTGTGGAGTTTTAATCTATGTTATCAAATCTTGCAATACCATATCGGCTGTTCTGGATGGAGTTATTCAGCATGGCAGGGTCGATTTTATCATAACAATCTAGAGAATTCTAGATGGTTAAGTTATTATTCCCAAGTGTTTGATTTTGTTGAAATTGATTCTTCTTTTTATAGGACGCCTAATGCATTTATGGTAAAGAACTGGTGCAAAAGGACACCTACCCATTTTAGATTTACTGCTAAATTTCCAAAAGTTATAACTCATGATAAAAGACTAAAGGATGTAGTAAAAGAACTAGAATTATTCTTTTCCTCTATGGTTTATCTTGAAGATACGGTGTTGGCATTACTCATACAATTACCACCATCAATGGGTATAGTTGAAGGTATGAATGGTTTAAGAGATATTATACCTGAATTAGATAAGAGGTTCAGATATGCAGTAGAAGTTAGGAATAGTTCATGGTTTCAGGATTTGGCATATAGTTTTTTTGCAAATAACAATATGTGCATGGTATGGAGTCAACTAGCAGATATAAGAACGCCTCCAATAGTTACAACAGACTTTCTCTACATAAGATTCATTGGAGATAGAACCATACACGAAGAGGATTTTGGAAAGATACAAAAAGACAGGATTTCAGAAATGAAAAGGTGGACTAGATTTCTTAAGAGAGCAAGAGATGAGGAACAAAAAGATAGACTAAACCTAGTAATTGTAGCAGCAAACAATCATTATGCTGGATTTGGTCCAGGAACTGCCAATGTGTTCAGGAAAATGCTGGATTTATCAGAAGTGACATGGAATGATGTTGAGATTCCTGATACTGGAACACGAACATCTAGTAACACAAAACAGACTAGTCTTTCAGAATTTTTGAAATGATCTAGGATAGTATGATCCGGTAGCATATCGAAGAGGGGCGTTTTTATAATTCGATTTACTATATACGAAGATTAAATCCTTAATCTAACTCTGCTGATAGTCTTTTAATTAAATATTCTATTGAAACTTGCTTTTCGATAAAACATCCTAAATTTACACTACGGTATACATCTCTTAGAGCCTAAATATTTACTATGAATGCAGTCATAAAACATACTCTAATGTTAACATCTAATTCCAATACCTTCTCGAATATCTCAAATCATTCATGTTTGGCATATAAATATCAGTTGGGAGAAGATCATTGTAAGTAATGAATTTCAATCCTATAATAGTTCGATTTAAACAGGCATAGAACCCGTGGACGAGATCATCGAAGGATTATTTCAATCCTATAACAGTTCGATTTAAACTATCTTCTTTGCATTGATGTCCATCCCAGTGTTGGTGATTTCAATCCTATAATAGTTCGATTTAAACTTGTGTTCCAGACGATCCTAACTGTCTTACATTTTAATTTCAATCCTATAATAGTTCGATTTAAACTCTACTCCTGTTTCAGTTGCATGTATCTTTGGATCGAGATTTCAATCCTATAATAGTTCGATTTAAACCCACAGGTCATTGAGTGTAATAATGAGTGTTTAGATAAAAAC
>DATBGR010000292.1:0-4335 GCA_036557905.1 Nitrososphaeraceae archaeon
TGCATCTAAAATGCAATAAATCGATCCAACCTCTAAATTGTAGAGTATGTTTACTACCTTCACTCCTAGCTCATCTCTTGGAGCATTTTGTGCGTTTATAATCTCCTCTTCAGTCGCTGTTCCTATAGAATGAACATCTAAGAAAATGGGCAAGATTAGATATCTTCATGAGTATACCATTTAATATTCTTTACAATAGGATGAAATTCAATTTATTCAAGATATGTTAAATTACTGATAAAGGTATCGCATTGTAGCACATTATCAAACAAAGTTCGACATTTAATACAGCAGTACATTTGTACTCCAAGTAGTTATGATTTGGCAATCATGATATTATTTTCTAGCCTTCTCATTCATTACTTCCTGAAGTACTTCTTTCGTATACCTTGCAATTTCCTCATCTTCAAGAGATGTCGCAAGACCGGTTTCTTCTGTCATAACAGCTTTATTTTTTCTAGCAATAGATAAAACTGTTTTAGTAATCTGTTGCTCCATTTCAGCTGAAGCAATATTGTGCAGTATTCCTACCTCTTTTTGAGCTGATTTTCTAATTAACCTTCGTAATTCAATATCCTGTCCTACTGAAATTGCCGCCGAATAAATTCCAATCATTACTAAAAAGCATGAAAATCCTACATAGGATATGGTCGCAAATCCAAATGGCGGATAGTTGTAATTTACAAGGAAGATAGCTTGGTTCGAAACGAACAACAAAATCAGGCCGTAAGCAGAAAACACCATATATTCGCGGACCTGAATCTGCCCCAATTTTCTTGCTATAGTCCAAAAGGCAAGGCCGAAAAGTATTCCACCTACAACCTTACTCAATCCGAAGATGAGATTATATACAATTCCGAAGGTAACTGGGTCAGAAGCACGAAATTCATTAAAAAAGTTTAGTAAGGAAGGAGCAAATTGGCCGAAAAAATATCCTAAGGGAATGAGGAGAATAAGCCAATACTTTACCTTACCTAATCTAGCAGAATGATGACGCATTAACAAAGATGTGGCAATCCAAGTCAATATAAATGCGGTAATTCCAGATAATACGTATCCTAAATAAGGTATCGAATCCGCAGATATTGTTGCAGCCATATGCCCTATATGCGGTTGCATGATTAAGGGCTGATCTGCTAGCAGATCTAGGACATAAACTAATGTTATCGTAATATTTGCACAAAGTGCTACTGAGGCAAGTGTGTATGCTAAAATGACCGAGTTTTTATTTATCTTGAACCATAGATAGAATCTCGAAGCAAGGTAACCCATCATAATAGCTCCCAAAGTATAACTAACACCGATTGTTGCAGCAAGCACCATTATATTATAGCTTGATGTAAATACCATCTGCATGGTTATTGAGACTAAAAGTGCAATTATTACATATTGAATGCAAGAAACCAATTTTTGTACTTTGCCTAGATGGAGGTGTCCTTTCATGCTTTCCTGTCTAGTTTTATTTGTGACAATTCTCAATAGAATATACTGTATTATCATGCATGTGGCTGTTATCAGCGCAAATCCCAATACATTCCACATAACAGAATTATCGAAAGTGTTTCCATAGAAAACGTTACCATAGATGATTGTATATAGTCTAGCAATCGAGGTATCGATAACTAACAATACCACTATTATGCACAGTATAATGAAAGCTAGCTGATTAATATGGCTATAGAAAACTTGAATCATATTTCATATATCTCAGGGTGCACAATTTGTAATTATATCAGCCTTGATGAACTTGTTTTGACTAGTGTCATAATAGCATTTCTGTCGTCAGTCGGCGGGCACTCCTTAATCTATGGAACACTTGCTGATAAATTTCTATTCATAATTTGAGATATCTAGGCAATACTTTGATCTTCTGCGCCTAGAGAAACATATTGCAGTGTTCAACGACATATCCGCATGACATTATTCCTACAATGATCTACGTTTCAACATCAAGGTTTCTAACGAGGTGGTCGAATTATTTATATATGTCACCCCCCCATCTTCGGTTGTCCGGATGAGTTCCAGATTTCGTGTTACAATTTTCGTTCTTTGTGGCATATTTACGGTTTTGATGACAGGCGGTTGTGTGGGACTGCTATTGTCCGCTCATGCAGCAAGTCAGACCCCTGCTGTTTATCCTTTAGGTTCTAAGCCATATGGTCTTACGTACAGCGATTGGGGAGGAAAGCAATGGCAATGGCTTATTTCGATACCTTCGAGTAAGAGTCCAATGACCGATCACGTAGGCACGCGTTGCACAGTAGGGCAACAAGGACCTGTATGGTTTTTAACCGGAACTAATGGAGGAAAGGCAGAACGCACCTGCACTATACCTGCAGGAAAGGCATTATTCATTAATATTTTAACCGGTGAGTGCAGTACTAAAGAATATCCCAATATCAAAAGCGGACCTGACTTACTCAAGTGTGCGGTCGATGGTAACAAGGGAGGTATTGTAAGTGCTAGTATTGACGGGGTCAATATTCCGAATATCCAAGCATTCCGAGTTCAATCTCCATCGATAAACGTCGATTATCCTAAGGCTGAGTCTATCTTTCCAGTTGCTCAAGGCGGCCCAGCAACCTCATATGCTGATGGATGGTATGTTATGTTAAAGCCCTTGTCTCCAGGATCTCATACAGTTCATTTTAGCGGAAGCACCCCTCCATCAGAGGTTAACCCTACAGGCTTTGCGAATGATGTAACGTACCATTTAACTGTAAAATGAACACCTGATCTCTCCTAGCTTCTCATCCTAGTTAATCCTAAATGGAAACATACGACTTAAGTAAAGTTATGTTTACAGAATATGAATTTGGCGCATCCCGTGATAGATACGCATCTGTATTTTAACATCTTCCAAAGACGTCAGTCTATACATTCGATCTCCTAATTCCGAAAGCCTTTTTAATATATTGTTTTTCACACCATTATTAGAAGACACTATTTCAGATATGATTATAGGATTTCCAAAAACCCAGTATCGTCTAGCATTAACTAGTTGCTAACTTAGCATTTAGATATATAGATGAAAGCTGAATGTAATGGGCGCGTTCTATAGAATTGTTATTATTATAATATTTGTTTTGCGCATCATTATAGATATGCTCATTAAATCATGTAGTTCTGATAATAATTTGTATTCTATCAGGATCCATAATTGTGAACTTATCAATAGCTTCATTATGCACCATTTTGCTTCCCGAAGTAGGATTGTTCATAATAATATTTGACTTGATTGAATTGTAAAATGACGCATCAGATGCGATTATTGTAAAGTTCTTGAGTCCAGTCACACCATTCCGATGAACATCTCCATTCAAACTATACAAAGTGTTAATTGCAACGTGATGATGGTATCCTCTTTCAGAAAGAAACGCAACTCCCATAGATATCCAATCCACTGTCGTCATATCTAGACCTAATTTTTCATGATAGAACCTGATTGATCTTTCCAGATTTGTTACTCTGAGGTGGATATGTCCAATTATTCCTCCATTTGGGAAAGGGATTTTATTATATGAATCCAGATTATTAGTTTCAGAAAGTAATGATTGTAAATTGAGTGGCAAAGTATCCATAACCAGACGCCCTTCGGTACCTCGAGGCCATTCTTCGGAGGGCCTATCGCGATAGATTTCTATGCCATTATTTTCAGGATCATGTAGATATAATGACTCGGTGACCAAATGGTCTGCAAACCCATCGAACCGTATACCAGACTCTTTGAGGGCAAGGTAGGTTGCAGCGAGATCGATCCTATCTGGAACGAGTATTGCAAAGTGATATAATCCTGCAGATCTAGGAGAAGGGACTTTTGCATATGGACAGTGTTGGAATGAAATTAGTGGTAAATCCTCAGACGAGCCCGAGAGATGTGTAAAACCCAAGTCATAGATGAAATCACTATCTCCACGATGGTCCTGATATTTTCTGATTGGCTTTAAGTTAAAATATTCCCCATAAAACCTTAATTCTCTGTCAATATCTTTGACGAATAATAAGGGAGGTCAGATTCTAATTCTACTACTACTGTACACGTTCACACTGATATGGTTTTTATGTTAATTATATTTGTAGCAAATAGTCCAAGATTTGGAGTACCTACATATTGTACTTGCATAGATAGGTCACATTATTAATTACCTGCAGGTTCTCCAAAAATTAGTATTAAAGATATGTTATCACGAGATCAAAAACTTTTTTATTCTTTATTACTAAATAGCAAGAAAGATGAGTATGAAGATATCCGATGTTATATTAAGATTCGATAGTTTGGACCAGACTTTAAAATCGGTATTTCCAAAAGTTGATCCTAGGACAGTGGTCAACCTG
>DATBGR010000293.1:0-3817 GCA_036557905.1 Nitrososphaeraceae archaeon
ACTGGTTTTGAATAATATTGGTTTAAATCAGAACACTGTAAAAATAATCTGCCATCATATATAGAACAGATCAAGTCTTTGATAGTCTTTCTTTCAATTGCGGTCGAGGCTGAAGTTATATAATCGCCTACTTTCAGTTGAGCAAAATCGACCTCAACTCCAGCATCAAAGAGAAGTGTAGGTATTTTGCTATTTCGCTCCCTCTCATCAACAACAATCCTGATCAACAAAGTTATTTAATGATCAAGCATTGAGTTTCGTTGACTCTAAGTGGAATTAACTAAGGAGATTTTTCAAGGATATCATATTCCTGGAAAAGAGGTAGTTATTCATTTTGAATTTTCGGAATTGGATACGGCGTTACCAATAGTACCTTGAGCTCCTGCAATCATTTGATTTATTTTTGTCTCAACTTCTTTCAGGTTATCTTTGACCCTTGTTTCTTGTTTCGTCAGCACCATCAATCTTGTGTTTGATAACTCTCTCTTTTCTTCGAGCTCCTTCGATACTGCATCCCTATTTGCTCTAATGAGCAGAGGTCCGGCATTTTTGTAAACAGTGTCTTCAGGACCTATTTTTTTTAACTCGTCTAATGCCCTCCCAACTTCCATAGTCTCTATTTCAACCTGCTGCTTTTGCATCATTATTGCTTGTAGATTTTGTTGAAGTTGTTGTAAGCGAGACACTTGTTCTCTTAGCCATGGTGGGAGTTCTTGTTCACTCATGTTCTTATGATACAAAAGGTATTATAAATATCAAATGTGCAAAAGGCCTCGAGGATTGAGACCAACAATTTGTGGACTCATTATTCTTAGCATTCAGCAAAAATAGAGCAACACAGGAACCATCCAAGGCAAATTTCATAAAATATTTCTGCTTCTCTTTGATTTCTTAAGAATATCAATTTACCACCTAATTCTTGAATAGCGTAACACTTGACACATTATAGGGCACACTCAAAAATTAAATTGTCTATTGGTTGCATGAGTTTGCATACTAGAGGATTTCACGACCTAAAAGATAACCATTATGTCTCTAACATCGATAAATATGCCATATTTATTAATCTAAGATGGGTATTAATACTAGCCCTTAAATCCGTGATGTTATGAGTGCCAATTTGGATTATTAATCTTGAATACCCCGCACCATTGCTCTCCAAGCTTTTAGACAAGACTCGAGCGTCTGCATTTAATGACGAACAAAGTGCCGTAGAAATGTCCCGTGCTTTATGACATGTAGGGCCGAAAGAAAGGGCTATTTTAGTCCTGAAATTATTGCGAGCTGACTTCATATGCTCCTGATGCAATCTTGTAATTACATTTTTGACAATGCCAAATACCTATAGCAATTCTACGTAACTTTAAAGAGCCACACGAGGGACACCGTCTTTTCTGCTTTAAGGTCTTGTATGCCATGCCGTATCTTTTTCGCACTGTTGCACCAAACTTGATTCCTAGTCCCTTTAGTGAGCTAGACCTATGCTTTTTTCTACTCACCAATTCTTGTCAATTCCTTAATCTTGTTTCGTACTTCCTGTCCTTTTAATCTAGCCGTTTCCGAAATGCTCTTTATTTGTTCGCTAGTGAATGTGCCCGTCGCACCTTTCTGAACAGCAGTGAAGTGATTATCTGAATTAGTAGTAATAGTAATTCTTGCATCCATACATGCTTCTTCCTCAGCCGTGGGATCCAGAACGATTGACTCTCCAATTCTAGCCGAGGTAATTGATACTGGTATTGTTGTCACGGGAGCTGGCTTTATAGCACCTGTATCGATTACCCTGTTGTCTTGAACTTCGAAGACTGGAAGTTTGCAACTCATTAAAGCCGAAACAACAGCGTAAGATGTACAATCAAATAAGTTGCCATCAGTATTAGTCACACTACAATCAACGAAAATTGTGTAGACAATTTCTCCTGGAATTAGCGCCAACTGGTCAAGATCAATCATTTCGGACTCTCTGACTCCTCTATCCACTACCCGTGCCAATTCTATAGTTTCTTCATCAGGCGGACCGGGCTCAATAAAGGGAGAAGCAGTAGGAAGGACTTCTGCTGAAACAATCAAGGCTCCTTTGTTTTCTAGGCCTTCAAATGGCTCGCCAGTTTCGACCTTAACTCCAGCAATTACCTCAGAATTACCTAGATTAACTCTTGCAGATCCATTTGCCTTCTTTATGATACCTAATTCGATGTTCAGTGTCCTTAATTCATCTAGATTTCTGCCATCTAATCTCTTGCCTTTCGAAATGGCCTCCCACATCTGTTGCTTGCGTAGATGTTCTACAATTAATGTAGACCGTCTTGAAGAGCTCATTGTTCTTCTCTTATCTCCTCAGATTCACTACCAAAATATTTCTTCATCAAAGCCAATCTCTGGATTTCGTAAATCGACTTGCAGCCATTTAATGCTTTATCTAAGCATTCATTAAATTGTTCACTACTTAGAATGCCGTCCAGTTGCAATAATGTAATTTGATTCAAATGCGGCAAATACGCGACTGGCATATCAGCACCACCTTCCTTATCTTCTGTGTCATTTATATCAAGTACGATTCTTTCGTCAACTTTGCCTGCAGCGCACGCAGTTACGATATCCCTCATGTTTATTCCAGCATCTGCAAGAGCAACAGAAGCAGCTGTTATCCCCGCACATCTCGAACCACCATCGGCTTGCAACACTTCAACGAATACATCTATCGCTGCTCTGGGATAATCTACTAGCATCAGTGCAGGTTCAAGTGCCTCCCTGATAACTTTTGAGATTTCAACTTCTCTTCTGGATGGAGCTGGATTTTTTCGTGTGTCGGTCGAGAATGGGGACATATGGTATCTGCATCTCAGTACGCATCGGTCAGGCAATGCCATGTGTTTCGGATGCACTTCCCTTGGGCCATATACTGCAACCATAATTTTGTTATTGCCAAATTCAATATATGCTGAACCGTCTGCGTTTTTCACAACTCCCACCTGTATTTTTATGTCGCGCAATTCATCCGCGGTTCGGCCGTCAGTTCGTATTCCTTTTTCGTCAATTAGATTTCTTGTTTGGGTCATTGTCCCATCTCCATTTCTGATTCAGATTCCTCGACTTTCAAGTTGGATTCTTTCTGGTTCTCATGTAGTTGATTGACCTGGACGTCTGTCTGAGAACCGTCTGACACGTTAAGCAACATCTTTATCCTCTGGGTTAAATTTGACATATGTGCTTCTTCTTCCACCATTTTGATAGCCCTAATGGCTAATTGAGTCCCATCTAAACGCTTACCTGTGACGACGATAATTCCGTTTTGACCAATCATAATTCTAGTTTGTGTTGCTTGTTCGATAGTTTGAATCATCGAACCACGCTTACCTATAAGCCTAGGAACGCGTGTTGCAGATATTTTAAGCAATTCGCCTCGAGGGATTTTTCCCAAATCTTTATCTTGTACAGTGAGCATTGGATCTCTTGTTCGATCAAATGCAATAATCCGTGCTGTGATGAGATCTCCTGTAGCCAGTTGTCTATTCATATCATCCCGTGCAGGGGAAAAATCTCTCCCAAAAATATCTTGAGCAGGAAGATGAGCCGAGAAACATGAATTTATATCAACTTCCCAAGATAGCGACGAATGATCTGTTATTTTTCCTATCACAATATCATTCACTCTAGGAATGTAAACACCAGACAAAGGTATGACTTTGATTCCATCTCGTCCTGCCTCTGCAATACCTATTCTCGTAGCAACTACGGAATTGCCCGTCTTCATAACATTCATCAAAGGCCTAAAGTTACCCTCTATAATTTTATCGCCAGGAATCACATATTTTCT
>DATBGR010000294.1:0-7791 GCA_036557905.1 Nitrososphaeraceae archaeon
TTCCAATGCAGAAAACTAGATTGTGATAGACAACATATCTGGAATTGGCTGAAATTATATTTACTGTATGTTCATATGAATATGGATAGAATAAGGTTTATGAAATTCTTGGTTATAGGGCGAGGTTAAGTTAACAGAGCCTTTAGAAATAGTATTAATTTTAGAAAGCTGAGAAAAAATTTGAGTTTTGTATCTCGTGAGAAATTTGATATAACAATAAACAAATACATGTTGACGTAAATTCAGGATATATCAATAGAGAGTCATTAATTTATCTTCTACTCAGTATACCGCTATATCCAATGAATTACTTCTTGAATGAATTCAAAAGTAGCATATACTCCTCTAGAGTATTGTGCCTAGAGAATAGATTTATCACGCTTCCATCCTGAGAATCATCTGTAGCTTTCATTTCAAAGTATGGAACATCTCTATCTCTATCTATATTATAATATGATTTCGTCATTGGTATAGACATAGATTAATAACAGATGAACAACATCATATATAACCACTTGCAAGTCCAAGAGGATCGTTTACTATGCATTGGTGCAAGGGTTTCGGACACGGGTTCAAGCTGTTATTTAATTAATACTCCTGGTTAGAATTCTTGACGGGTAGATTGTCCTCTGTGCTTGATACCCAGACATTTTTCCTTAAATACTCCCTAGTATAATAGCGGTCTATCTATTAATGTAGCAAGTCTTCATCTGTCAGTGAAATGGTCCTAGTGTGGCTTCTTGTAACAAATTTGGACAAGGCCTTGAAGTATCTCTTAACGAAAGCCCATTGAAATAAAGATGCAATGCATATACTATGTCTTTAAGCTCAGTTCTATTTCTTTTCTATCATATCACATATAATAAAACGAGAAAGAACCTGTAGCTTTTTCCTTAACTTTACAGAGCCATGTGTAGAATTGTATATTGTCCAACCGCGATTTCTAACTCATAGATACTGCACTAAGCCAAAAAAAAGACCATTCTAGACTTATATTAAACAAGTTGCTGAGCCAAGAAATGAGAATAAGATTCTTACCTGCATAGCAACATCAAATTGATGTCTTCAGTTACTTTGACACATCCTTAGTCATTTATCTTACTGATTTAACGTAATCAATATTGGTAATAAAATTCTGGGACGGCTATTCGAATACAGATACCAGAAACGATTTATTTTCATATCATCTTATTCATACTACAAATTGTCAAGTTGGAGTGTTGTCTGTTATCCTCCATCTTTCCTTGTTCTGCCCTTTATCAACAATATCGCTCCGACAATCAACACAATAATTCCAATTAATGATATTAATGGTCCAGCTATTGCAATTACACTGAATGCGGTTTTAGGCTGGCCGCCCGTGTCAAAAAACTCAACGCTACCATAGATAGTATTTGTATTCACTTCTCTAGTCCCCAAATTCGTAATCATGATATTATCCAAACTATTCTTGTTTGATACGAAATTGGTGAATAAGCTGTGAGAAAAGTTAAGATCTAATATTTTAGATAGATGTGGTCGCTGTATAACTTGAATATTTAAGGGTACGTCTGATGGTTGATAATTCACTACTATTGCCATCTTCTTGCCTGCTTTTACATCCCAGGCTTTGAGTATAGACTTGCCAGGGGAAATTGTTTCAAAACTTGAATTGATCGACAATGATTGTTGTTTTAATATAACAAATGTCGTTCCAACCAAAACAATTCCTACAACTAGTATTGCAGTACCCGCAATTATCAGCTTGAATCCTCGTCGCATGTGCCCTACCTCATCAACCTATAATCGATAATATTTAATCTATCAAGAGTATAATATGGTTAAGACCGCGATGAATAATAGAGAAGTCAATAGTCCAAATATGAATCCAACATAAACTTAGTAAGAATTAATAAATTTGTACTACGACATAAAATATCTTTAATTATTTCCATATGTTATAGACTGACACCTAATGAGGTTCAAGGAAATCAAAGAAATATCTTCTGACAGCGTAAGACTTCTCACCGAATTTGGATCACCAGGGATGATTAGATCGCTTCACAAGATTAAAGAAATTGTGTCGATAGTTCAAGAAATCACCGAATACATAGAAGAGCCTCAAATGGCTAACAGTATTGAACGTATGCGTACTGCCTATGAAGCAGTGCAACATGCTAGAGATAGACTCGAAACCGTCTCTACCCTGGTCAATGAAGCTGGACTTGCTAAGGACATTACGAATTTAACACTCTCAGTTAAAAGTAGAAGGAATTCTGAGTCGAATCAAAATTTAGATGAGATGGTCAATGCGTTTAAGAACTTGACCAAGTCATTCAAGATTTTATCAGATGAATTAAGAAGATAAAAAATGAAGCAGTAGAAAAAACAACAAATATAGGACATCTTAAACACTTCCAACTTCCATTAGCGTGCCGAAGCACAGTCAAGTCAACTCAATTCACCACAATCATCTTAAATAAAAAATACATGATTAATGCAAGATTAATCAGTATCTAAAAACATATGATCTAGTACTGTGAATTGGGCAATGATTTATTGATGTCCAATCCAAAGCAAGATGAATTCTAACACCAATATCACAGGATCGGATGCATATCTGGTGAACTATCCTAGTACAAAGAAACGATTTGTCAGCTATTGTCGATTTAAAGATTAAAGAAATGCTAAAGATCTGATACATCAATATGAACAAATTGCGTACATGATTTGCATTTCATGTCTTCTTTAATCCGATCAACATGCTTTATTGATTATCTGCCCTTTTGTAAGCTGCGTTTCCATTTTACTCTTACCATACAGGTTCTAATTGCGAGATAAATACCAAAGCCTGCGAGTATACATAGTATACCTGACGCTATTACGTTATGTTGAAATAAATATACAACCGCAAAAGCGATAGTCAGACCTGCGTACGAAAATATTATAATTGGTAAGTATTTGGTGACTTTCTCGGCAAGTTCTATTGCCTTCACTATTAGCTTTATTCGATCTGCAGTTGAATTATCCATAGATATCTACTATCACAACTATGATGGGTTGAAAAATGATATTAAGGTTATCTGGACTCAACTTGCAAGATTATATCTCGTATCTGCCGCATTCTGACTTGAGCACAGAAACTGTATGCATTTTGAATCTAATTAATTTTCTGATATAGTCACTCGCATGAATTCTGATCTGGACTTTCAATCACATAATTTCAAATTTCTATTTTTACGGCTAAAAAAGATGATAAAAGAATACTTTAATTAGATTGTGAAAAGATGGAATAACAGCATGGACAGAGAGCATTATCTGGCATCTCAACAAGAAGCACAAGTAAGCAAAATTATTTCTGCTCTTAAAGATTGGATAAATAAGTATGCTAAGAAAAATCAGATATTCGATCCATTGATCTTCCTGGATGCGTTTCATGAATTCGAGCTTGTAGTTGAACAGGAATGTGTAGGACAAGGCATTCGGAGAGAAAAGATTGATCAAATCAAGTTAAATGCTGAAGAACGCTTTGAAATAAAACATAAGCGAATGTTAGACAAAGGAGATTTTATTTAAAAAGCGGAATATATCACTATCAACTAACCAAGTCTGATACTTGAAGATATAATTGGTTACATTATAAAATTATAATAATATCGTCACAATTTTAAAACGAATGTTTAACGCCTAAGAGTTATAATAATTTGAGATCTTTTATGATAGGATCAATCCTTTCGGATGGAATCGGACCTATACCGATACAGGTAACAGTATCAGGTTCCAACTGAGTTCTACCGGCGTCATGAATTTTTACTACCGGCAAATTTGCGTTTATTATATCAATAAAGTAATCATTTAATTCACTATAGCTATTTACTTTTAAGATGATCTTAATCTGTCCATCCTCCTCTTTCCACCTTGTTACCCCCTGCATATCAAACTTGCTGGCCATTTCCATGGCCATAATTGAAGCATGTGCAACTTGGGCCGCAATCTTACCGCAGCTCATCCCCAAATCCTTTCGTACAATAATAATTTGTTTACGCATTGTAATTAATTGTGTTCCATTACTGCTAGAATCAAATATAACTTTACCACAAAATAAACCTACCTAGTAATGACAATAGAGAATGATTGCTTTGAATTATGGATAGAAATCGATACATTTAATTTAATTACTACAGAAATTAAATTACGAAAATCCGTCAATAATGTTAAATCATTTCGTTGTTATCCATTTAATAATTAGGAATAATACTATTAACTTATTTGATTCAGCAATAAATAAGGATTGAACTGTAAATAAGTTCGAAAACAGGATAACAAGTATTGTCCATGCCATTTAAGTTGGGAAAGTTCACTGAATATTAACATAGTATTTAGAGAGGCAGATTATTGTATTTTATGACAAATGATTTAAAACTCCTGTCGAATAATCGATAGATCAATCTGCTTTTATATGTAATATTCTGATATCCTTTCAATAGAATCTTTTTCACTCTCATTTGCATACTCTTGATATCTTGTAAAGTCGCGAGGGGTCAGTATACCAACAGGATTGTCGTCTGGATTTTCATAAGCACTATTTACTACTAATAGATGCCTTATGTTGTATTGTAACATCTTATCAGTCGCATCAGATGTAGAAGAACTGTACTCAATAGTAATTATAGGAGAAGACATTATCTCCTTATTTGTCACAGTACTAGTACGTACGTCATTCACACACACCTTTCTAACCAAATCCCGTTCGGTGACTATGCCTTGCGGCTTGCCATTGATATCAACTACTACCAAAGAGCTTACATTCTTGTCCTTCATCTTTTTGGCCGAATCTCTGATAGATAGTATCTCTTCAATGGTTTCGAGCCTTTTCCTCATAATATCTGCGACTTTCATAGTCATATAGAAATCTTATCTTGCATTCTTATCACTTATGTAAAGGTATGCTGTTAGTGAGGAGACCAAAGTGAAGACACCCGATATTGTTCCATTTTTAGTTTTGAAGAATTCAAGTTTAAATGTTCCTCTTTGTGTATTATTCGAATTAATGTTATTTAGAACCTATAATACCAGGCTTTGTGTTGCTTTTGTAGTTGATAGGGAGTCCTTGGTAATATTATTACATGACGGTCGCTGCTTATCAGATATGCGCTTCGAACTTTTCTTTTGAATGTCGATGCTATAATGATCAAGTCCATGCACAGCTCTATTGATACTCATAATTGATATTAAACACGATATTTATTCCGAAATGCCAGCGACTGACATAATCCATATCTGAAACCATTATTCATAAATTATTTATACAGTATTACAATAATGATAATTTGTCAGATACGGTAATGTTTATTAGTTCTTTCTAATGTTATGATAATTTATGACACGATTTTTAAACTCTAACCGATATGTAGGTACATAATTAAAGAAAAATTACTGCGACGATCTGAATTTTTCATTTTAAGTTAATATAAAATTCACTACTTTTAGAGTAACATCGGAAAATTAAGACATATATCGTCAAATGATCAGGATACGTTTAATGATAGTAATAAACACCAGATAATGAAATAGCAAAATGCTTCTCTCAAGCAGATGATATCAATAGGAAATCATATTAAGATTGTTTATTCCATTTCTAATTAGACCTAGCCCGATCTTTACAGTATTTTTCTAATCTGTCCAAGAAATGAGTCCAGCCATCTTAATGATCTTTAAATATCTCATCTTCAGTTGCAAAAACCGAATGAATCAATTTTATCTTAGTTTTTAGTAGTTAATTTTTTCAATCTTCCTGTAACGACAGTTATTGGAAAATCTATTCCCATGAAATGTTGCCATGTATATGAGACCATCTTGTTTGATATACATTCTATAATGACTCCTTCAGGAAAAAATCCATATTCTTGTGTTAAATTATAGGATCTTTGAAAAAACTGAACTTTACATTTCCTCTAACACGCGTTTCTGAAATAACCTGGTCTGGGGAGCCAATTGGTCAATTCATCAGGGTCAACAATTGTTTTAAAAACAATTTCAGGAGAAGCATCAACAATGAGAGTTTTTACTATTTCTACCAATTCCTTTTCTTCCTATTTTCTCCCTCTAGTGACATGTAAATTCAGTTAATTATAATATTAAAATAGTTCTATAACTATATAATATTTAAATTATGGGATCACCTTGGAAAGCATTGTCAGACGACAACAGACGAAAAATATTATTGCTATTAGGAAAAAGGGATAATATGATACCAACAGAAATTGCAGAACACTTTAAATCAACATTACCTGCGATCTCAATTCAACTCCGAATACTTAAAGAGGCAGATTTGATAGCAGAGAGAAAATTTGGAAAAAATAGATTCTATTCATTAAACCGAAGGAAATCCCTGAAACTAGTCGAATTCTTTGAGGATATGTATGACTATAAACTAAATTCGTTAAAGGAATATGTAGAAAACAAGGAAAAGAAAAAGAAGAATAATGAGAACTGACTTTAATACAATAGGATATCTTGTAAACCAGACTTCTTATAAGACATTTAATGAAATAGACCAAATTATCTTATGAAATATTAGAATTATAATTAGGTGAATATATTGTTAGTTTAATCTACTTCAGGATAAGCATGTGTAATCCAATCCATAAATTGATATCAAAGAGGAGTGCCAGGGCATTTTTCAAGACCTGCTAAGACAACCAAATTATTTCTATCTCAAACCGTATGATGGTACCGTCATTCACATGATGAAATACCTTTGTGTTAGTCTTCAAGACCATTAATCTTGAGACGTTAAACTAAGCTCGATCCGTTCTACCTGGACTCAATTCTTACATCTGATGGATATCGATCCTAATCTATGCCAACAAATAATTATACTTAAAATGGCACATGGAATAGACTACTTATTATTTGGGTCATGCCAATGAAAATTTGTTTCTAGAAAAATTCCTCCAAGGACTGATCATGCATGAGATGGAGGATTTAATGTGCAGACGGCGAGAAAAATCTTCAAAATTCCAGAGGAAATTTAAGGTAGTCATCGTGATTGCAATTGGATATAAAAATAATCCTGATGTGCTTGCCGAAGAATTCAGATCTAGAAGTATAGAGAAAAAAAGCCATTGAAGGAAATTGTATTCCTGAAGAATAAAAAATAATAGCACTTAATTGCTCGATAGGCAACTAATTTTTATGATTTCTATATCCAAGCGCCATTGTTGACTATGAGATTCTAAATATAAATATAGAAATTAATAAATACATAATACATAGTGCATATAAGTCAACGAATACAAAGCCTATATAAAAAAAGAGTCGGCCGATATACTACAAAGTACTTGTTTCAACTTAAATAAACTATATTCTTGGGGTGATCAACAACCGATGATATCTCATGATAATAGCGGTTCTTTTATTCTGATGCTTTCAATTAATTTCTCAAGATAGCCTAGACATTGTTCAAAATATGGAATTGCTTTCATATTGGTTTTTGTATAATGAGATAATGCATTCTGAGAAATTAAGGAATCTCCTAGTGAATAATTTCTTAGCTGCCTTATCGTCCAATACCAGTTACCGTATTGATTCGCTTTATCTAAATCGTTTAACAGATCAATACTCTTAGTTTCAGATGATAATGCGCTTTGGATTTTGTCTATTTCAATCCTGTCAGATGGGACCGCCAAGCCAAATTTATCGTTTATCTTAAATAAAAGAGAGTCAACCGTTCCAATCATTTGACAAAGAAATGAGTCCATCTCTATTTCTGCACTCCTTCGTACTTCGCTTGATGTAAGATCGTTATAT
>DATBGR010000295.1:0-15705 GCA_036557905.1 Nitrososphaeraceae archaeon
ATTACAGAAATCAGTTCAATATCCTCAATGGGAATATCTTGGTTTAGGTAGAGCTTATCTGAACAATTCTGAACTATGGTTCCTAATCTTCTTATTGTTATGTGATCGTTCTTAAGATCACTCGTTGCGTTCAATCGAAATAATCTCTAATAATGATTTTTGCCAGTTTTGGTTTGATTCTTCCTTCGGTAGCCGCTTTGTTTCAGGAAGCATTGGATATAGGACTAATTTTGAATGCTCTAAGAACAGTGATCCATTTCCGTCCTCTCTAGGAACAAGGCAACTATGTTGTTAACAATTGGGATTCGAACGAGAAGGCATGACTGAATATTTTAGGGAAATTATTTTGACGTACACTTAATAAGGAAAACAGAATGAGCAATTATGCCTGCATGATACTCTACTTAAAGAGATCTGTCATGGGTTTTGAAATCTTATCACCTTTGCCCAAATTGCCCAGATTAAGAATTGACTCTATGGTAGAGAGTAAGTTATAGTGAGTATATTCACCCGAAGAGACAAATCCTTCGTTTGCCAAGGGAGAGACGAGAATTAATGGTAACCGACCTCCCGTCACGCTATATGTACCACTTCCAAATCCTGACCTATCATGCTTTTTGCCTTCATCATAGACTATGAACAGTGCAGTGTTATTGAATATTGGCGAGTTGATTATGTTAGGTACAAACGTTGATAGCCATTTATCTCCTGCTGCTACAGTGCTATCGTGAGTATCATGAATGTTATTTGGTACTATGAATGAAAAATTTGGAAGAGCCCCGCCAGTAAGGTCTTTCGAAAATTCATCCAAACCAACAATGTTCTTGCATCTACCATCATTTCTTATATCAAAATATACAAAGGGATTATGGTGTACAATGTATCCAGCTTTCCCTGAATCTTTAAGGTAACATATGTTTGGCATATCTTCAAAGTAACCTTTCCAGGTGAGATTCCTAGACTCGAGAAGATTTACAATTGTTTGTTCTTTCAAAGGTGCAAGAGTACCAGGATCTTTATCAATTGTGATGTATGGATACCCCGATATAATCGAAATGTAATTAGGTAACGAATCTGGATACACCCCATAATATCTAGAAGCGGAAGCATAGTCCTTTGCAAGCTTACTTTGATATGGAGCGTCGGGGGAGCCAATAACTTGATCATATCCTTTATTTTCCATGACCACAATTATCACATGTTGTATTCTGTCAGTTGCGTTTGTAGCTTGCTGAGTTTGACCAGATTCAGAACTTAGATTGGAGCCAAAATTCGTATGATTTGCTGATTCAGCTTTCACAAAGTCAATAAAATTACCTCTGACCTGAAATATCAATAAAAGAACAATGACCAAAATTAAAGGAAATACTAGCATATTGTTGAAGGATAACATATGTTTGGTAAATAGCACGGGCCACATAAACAATATGATACAAATATCTAAATGGGTCAAGTTCAGCCTTTTCATTAATCGTCGTCTTTCTCAAGATAGTCCTTACTATATCATTCCTGAAACCCACTTAAAAGCACTGATATCGGAACGGGCACGGAGGTTTGTGAATCATTTTTGACCCTAAAAAGCGGTTCAAAATAGATTAATGACGCTCCAATGCACTTCGGTCCCACTTTCCACAAGTTGCAGCTGCTTCGTAGGTGCTCTGCAAGAAGGATAACAAGACATCATCAGGTGAATCGGCGGTACGTACTACATCATAGGGTAACAGATATTCTCCCATCTCCCTATGGTAGAAAGCTTGAGCGGGTTGCGTGTGGTATTCATTGAATCCTGGAGGTTCTGGATATGTGTAGGAATAGAATACTGGTTTGTCAATAGGCCCGCCGCCGGGCCAGAAACCGCAACTACTCACCTCATGCGAATAGGCTTCAACTGCCACAAAACGAGCAACGTTTGTTGTTCCTGGGTGGCGTGGTGCCGTACGTCCTGAAAACCGAGTAACGGCCAAATCAAAAGCTCCCCAGAAAAAATGAACTGGACTCACTTTCCCATTAAATCTGCAACGAAATTCAGTAAATACTCTATCGGCCTGTGTCAGAATGCGCCAGAATTTCTGCACGTATTCTGGATCATAGGATGCATGTTTCTCATCGTTTTCAAATGGAATCCTATCTGCAACTTCTACAGGAGTGGTCCAAATTTTTACAGGCATCTCAAGAGAGTTTAACGCGTCCATTGTTTGTTGATAAAAGTCGGCTACTGAAAGCGATCGCAGATCAACCATCTTAGCAGGACCATCACTTGTTTCAATTATGAGTTGATGATCGATAAAATTGAAATCTATTTGGAGAAGTCGACCATTGTGGTGCATCATTGACGTTGTGAGTCCGCGCGGTGATAGGTATAGAGTGGTGTTCCACCAATGATTCTCCGTCGGTGTGAGTGCGAGCCGAATTTTTCCGACTATTTGAGTCCACATATGCAACGTGTCATAGGTTTCTTTCCATTCTGACAGGGGCAGTGCTGGCCATGAATTCACAGTCATTGGTGCCAAGGGCAGAACCACCGCATAAACGGAACGCACGTAACACAATAACTATTTTTTTTGAAAGCAGTTTGGTTAGTTATGGCGGTATCAACGATCTTAGCGTCGATAACGCAGCCTGGAAGTTCCAATGCTATAGTTCGGGGAAGGCGAAATTTCATGATTTTATCACTAATTATATCTCCATTTCATGCTAGATAAACAGAGCTGGGCAATTAGATTAGTAATTGAATTGGCATACCAATAATTATTGCCATCGGCCGTTTGGAGTATTTCTAAGTCCAATAATTATGAAATTAAAATCCATAATGTAATTATGACTGCTGATTTAGAACAGAAAGTTGAAGCTAATAAATTCGTGGATTAAGGACAAATTTGTCACAGTAAACCGAAGACTAATTCAAATTGCACGAACATGATTGTTAGATTAAGGAAACATTTATTAGCATTTCTAACTATCTTAAAGATAGTTAATAAACTTGATGAGTTACCCGAGGATAATTGTGCTTTTTGGTATTGTAACGTCCATTGTTTTTTTCGCTATCTCCACAATGTTATATAATAGAAGTTCTCTTAGCGATCAAAACTCACCGAAGTTGGGCACCTTTGGTGGACATACACCAGGTTATCCCATACTTACGACAACAGGTGATATTTTGGATCCGACTTCGTCCGTCGTAGACCCTAAGAATGCAGTTGTAGACCCGATGAAATACTTGAGAGAATTTAATTATGGTAGAGTCTCAACGTCTCCTAATGGAACAATGATAAGAGACTTTACGTTAATTGCGTCAGACCAGCAGATTAAAGAAGTTTCCCCAGGAGTTTTCTATAATGTATGGACGTTTAACGGTACCATACCAGGGCCAACAATACGCGCTACAGAAGGCGATTTAGTCAGAATCACATTAATAAATAATGGTACTAAATTCCATTCAATCCACTTTCATGGCATACACCCTTCAGAGATGGATGGAGTATTTGAAGGAATTGCACCAGGGGGCAGATTCACTTACGAGTTTACGGCTGAACCATTCGGACTTTTCCTATATCATTGTCATATGCAACCTCTCGAGGAACACATAGGTCATGGTCTTTATGGGGCATACATTGTCGATCCCAAGCAAGGTAGGCCTCCAGCTGACGAGATGGTGATGGTAATGAACGGTTATGATACTGATTTTGATGCTGAAAATAACTTCTATACTGTAAACGGAATTCCATTTTATTACATGCATCATCCTATTCAAATTGAAAAAAATAGACTAATTCGAATTTATCTAGTAAATGTGCTTGAATTTGATCCTCTTAACAACTTCCATTTACATGCGAATTTGTTTAATTTCTATAAAACGGGGACGAAATTGATACCCGATGAATACACTGATATTGTTAGTATGAATCAGGCAGAACGTGGTATATTGGAATTTAGCTATAAATATCCAGGAAAGTATATGTTTCATGCTCACAAGACTGAGTTTGCAGAGAAAGGATGGACAGGGTTATTCCTTGTAAAAGATGATACAAATGAGTCTGTTACTCAAAACATAAACCTTAGCTCAACAATGAATAATACAAGCTATTCTAAATCTAATTTTAGTAACATAACTAATATTGTGCCGACAGGAGGCTTGAAATAATGGAAAGAGAGGAAAGTAAAATTAGTAATACTTACGGAATATCTAAGAGGACTATACTATTTGGAGTTATCCCTATTGTAGTTATTGGGACAATGATAATATTGCTATTATATTCTCCAGGAATATTATTTCAAAGTTCTGTCAAACCGCTTCCTGAAATTTCTATCGAGAAAGTTGAGTTTTCAGATCGTGGTATAGTAGCCTTCGTAAGGAACACCGGACCTTCAAATACTATTATTGCACAAGCTGATGTGAATGACAGAATACATCCTGCAGCAATAGAACCGAGTCGAATATTAACCAGGATGTCAGATGCAAAAGTAATAATCCCATTCGTGTGGAACATTGGTGAGCCATATAAGATAGGAATAACTACGGAGGATGGAACTAGATTTGAGAAAACGGTTAAGTCTGCTGCTCCGGCGCCGCATCCAACTGCCCAACAGGCTTCAACATTTGCCATCATTGGTACGTATGTAGGTATTATTCCCGTAATGATGGGCCTTGTATGGTATCCATTCATCAGAAGGTTAAGCCCCAATAAGTACAACTTTTTCCTTAGTCTTACCGCGGGATTGTTAGTTTTTCTTGGTATAGATGCACTACTTGAGAGTAACGAAATAGCAGTCAATGCTCTTGCGTCTGCCTTTAATGCACAGATTCTGATTATTATGGTGGCAATTATTTCTTTAATAACACTCATGTATGTATCACAGAGATTGATTGAACGGGCGTCAAACCGTTCCAAACCAGAGATTGAATTTAACACAGGATATTCAAGCCATTCAGATCCTGATTTGGAAGTAAGTGATATCAAATCCTCTTCTTCCACGTCATTTCAAAAACAGTTACTGATAAGGCCTATTGCCATATCAATGATGATTGCAATTGGTATCGGATTACATAATTTCGGAGAAGGTCTGGCCATTGGCTCAGCAGTCTTGTTAGGAGAAGTAGCATTAAGCTCATTTTTAATTTTAGGATTCACATTACATAATACCACAGAGGGCTTAGCCATAGTAGCGCCTATGGCTAAAAGTCGGAGGATTCCTGTTACAAAGTTAATGATTATGGGTTTGATAGCAGGAGGCCCAACAATTATTGGAGCGTGGATAGGGGGATTTTTGTACTCTCCTATTGCAACGGTGATTTTTCTTTCGATAGGTGCAGGCGCAATATTCCAGGTAGTCTACTCGATTGGCTCATGGATGTATCATACAAATGGCAGTCGAGGATTGCTAAATAATCATTGGATTATCGCGGGCTTTGCATTTGGGATGTTAATTATGTATCTTACAGGACTGTTAACTTAAAGATGATTATCAAAAGATTTAGTAACAGTAAAATGGAAAGTAAGAGGGGATCATTATGATAAATAAGCTCATGACAGGACACGATAAAGAGGATAGACTAGTGGCTATTCGTGATGCGAATTCCGTAAAGAAGGAAGATCGGACGGACAGAATGGAGGATTATCTGGAAGTAATTTATGAACTGGTACAACAAAAAGGATATGCCACAACCGTAGACATTTCAAGCTATCTTAATGTAAGTTCTCCTAGCGTGACCAAAATGATGCAGAAACTTGATGAAACTGGCTATCTAAAGTATGAAAAATACAGAGGCATTAAACTAACCAATGAAGGGATCCGAATTGCTCGTAATATTCGTAACAGGCACGGTCTCTTAGCTGAGTTCTTTAAGATAATTGGGGTAGACGAGGAAACCGCGAATAATGATGCAGAGGGTATAGAACATCATTTGCATCCAGAAACTATGAAGAAGCTCGAGGATTTCATAAATGAACTAAAAAACAAAAAAATCAACTAAAAGAATATAAATTTAACTAAATGATAACGTTACCATAGGTAATCATAATTCAAATTGTATTAAACATTTACCGTATGATTTCTTTCTATAACAAGAAATAAAGAAATCAAACCGGAGGGATTTGATTGAATATTCACTCGAAACTAGTGCAAGAGTTTGTATTGAAGTATTGCTGTCCAAAATAGGTATTAGAGCTGTACTTGACATTTTAGTGAGCTCTTCTAGGGTAGCATTTCTATATGTAACTACCTTTTTTATTTTTTCCGTACCAGCGCAATGATTTGCTCTATCTTTTTAACCCTTGTCAAATAAACCAATAATGCAACTATGAACAATTCTATCACAACTGTTAGAACTCCATTAAGTTCTAACTCCTTTACAGGGGCTCCTTCAGGTGAAAACGGTGGCACAAATAATCTTACAGAGACAAATATAATTACAAATAACAAATTCCCAGCAATTCCTATTTTGTAAAGAGCCTTTCTAGTAATTGTTCCAAACCTTTCTGCGAAGATCATCACAATACCATAGCCTAGCTGAGGAACGCCCATTGCTAAGAAGGCAATACCCCAAATGTATGACTCGGTCATGTGTTCATTGACTAATAATATGTGAATTACACCAGCCGCTATTGATAAGATTCCTATTATAGTAAAGATAGATACTTTTGTTTCCATAAATCTATAACTATTCTTGTCGTTAGCATTATTAGTTCGTACTATGTTATTTCCAAGAAGCAATATAACTCCTGTAGTCATCGATAAGGCACCTATTCCGATCCATTCAGTAATAGATGTGATAAGATGAGAATTTCCACCACTATCAATACCCATATTATTCATCATGTCATTTTCTTTTTTCTCTTCTTGTGCAAAGGCTACATTAAGACCATAAGCAACCATGATTGGTGCCATCATTAAAATTGCTGCCGTAAGGAAAAAACTAAATTTCAACTCCACACTGTGATATTTGTCTTGGGATTTTATTAAAGTAGAGACAAATCTCAAAATTGAATCCCAATTATGGAACCCATAAGATGGGATTGAACAGAAAATCAATTCTATTACATTTTTAACAGGTCAATACTGGTTAACTCACAAAATCGAATATGTATGTGATCCATTTGCTGGGTGTATTATTTTATGGGATATTTCTGTAATACTCTGATTGCCACTTGATTAGAATGGAAAATAAAAAAGAGAAGGAGAAACCAAACTCACTATTCAACTTTACCTCTTATCTATCTGCATTATGCATTAGCTTTTGGTAGGACCAATATCTGGCCTACCATGTTTGGCAAATGCACGTGGCAAATGTATGTTATGGTTCCTGGTTTGTCCGCTACAAATGATACAGTGTGTATTTGTCCTCTCATGAGTTGGAAGGTATCGACTCCCTCAACGGTAACCACATGATGTGCTCCTTGTACTCCTATGAAGTGTAGAGTAACTTTATCACCCTGATTGACGACTATTTGGTCCGGAGAGAATGTGAACGATCTGAAGTCCCAAGCTCCAACTGCATTCGGTTCTGTTATTCTGAAACCTCCTCCCATTGGGATAGTTGAATTTACCGGAGGCTGTTCAGCTGGGTGCATTGGAGTATTCTGCGGACATGTGTCACATTTCACACCAGGATGTGTGTTTGTGTTGCCATCAAGGTGAACTGTATCTATCCAGAATTCCTTGTTTGTTGATTGATTTGGAGTGACCGTCTTAAAGGTCGCCTCCGCATTTGTCGCTGAAGATGCACTGACTGCACTTGCATTTGTCGTAGAGTTATTTTCTGCGAATGTCTTCTGTAGTTTTTGACTGCTAATTCCTGTTACTACCGAGCTCGCTGATATTGCAGCCATGATGGCTACTGCTATCAACCATGTTTGTTTTGATTTAGGTTTTTTGTGATTCATTTTCGTGCTGTCTACTTAATTTACTTTTTAATATAAATGGCCAGACAAATCTGAATCTCGGATGTCAGATGTGGATATCGTAGATCCATTTTTAAGTTTGAGTGCATATCTTACACAAATTCGATTGAGAATGAGAAGGTAACCTAGAAAGTTGATACAAATCCAATATCATTTTATTGATGCAATCTTTTATTTTGCAGCTTTCGTAGTTCCAATTTACTTTATTGTGAAGTCGAGTAATCAAAAGATTGGAAGCGATCTTCTTGTAAAATTGATGATACTGTTAGGTATTTTTATGCTAGTACAATTCATTTATCATGTGGCCGGGATGTTTGATCTAAAGATACTCTCAAAGGGAATTCTTGAACCACTGTCCGCAGTAGCAATGACAATATTCGCAGTCTACTATTTCTTTTCAATAAAAAAGATAAGCAGAGGAGAAAAAGAGAAGAAGGTTAGTAAATAATTTGATTCTAGATTTTAGTGCTGAAACCATTCCATATATGTCTATAATTACATCAATCCTTTTTTCAATATCATTGATTATCTTTGGATGGTCATCAATTAAATCTCGGAGTATAAAGAACTTTCAATTTTTAATATCACTTTTCATTGGACTATACATAATAGGAGAACTATTTGAAATCAAAGAAATCAGCACACTTTTGAGTTTGCCGGATGGGTTAGGGTCACAGATACATGCTGGTGCAACAATTTTTCTGACCATTGTCATATGGACGCGATTATATAATTCTCAAAGAAGTATCAAAAGCCTAGAAAATACACCACCGGACAGCATCTAGCCTAGACATGTATATCATAAATATTTTATTCTAAAGAGAAAAAATTTTTCATTACCTTTTTTAAAGCATTAACATTTTCTATTGCTTCCACAGAAACAGTGCCATCCTGTTTATACTTGACAGCAATTGAACGTAGTGTGGATCGGACCAGGCTTGATTTTTTACCATCCGGTGTAATTTCAAATCTCTCAACTACGAGCAGTGACTGGTTTAAAAGCCATTTAGCCTTTCTATATGCAGTAGTATATGCTATATTTCGCTCGATCATGATAGACCGTAAGGATTTTGATTCATCGGTAACCGAATTCATTATCTTCATCATATCCTCATCAGCCAGAGCAGTGGTTATCGCCTTTTTTATCTTTTGATTCGAAATTATCATTATTATTACGGATTTAGTATTATCTCGTGCTGATCTAATTATTTATTATGGAAGGTAATTCATTTCGCTTGGCGTCCCAGGACTACTAACATGAAGACCGCCATAATAAAGGCGATTATAACCGACATGCAGACAGGGGATTGTAATTAATTGATATCTGGTGAAAGTAATTGAGTGCTACTACCAATATTATTACTTCAGTGGGATTGTTTCTCCTCGCAACACTCGCTGAAATTGCTGGAGAATATTTAGTGTGGTTGTGGATTAGACAGAAAAAGAAAATAATCTTTGGTATTGTTGGTGGAATCATACTTTATACTTATGGTATAGTTCCTACACTGCAACCATCAAATTTTGGCAAGATATATGCTGCATACGGAGGATTTTTATTATTTCTTCAATTTTATGGGGAATGTTAGTAGACAAAAAGAGACCGGATAATTTGAAATTATAGGTTCTATGGTAGCGGTTCTTGGTGCAGTCATAATATTTTATGCACCGCGATAATATACAAGTTAAACAGTTCTAAACAAATAGAATCCTTCGGTCTATTAGGTAATAGATAGAAAGATAATTCGTTCGCTAACGATACATTTGGACATTAAATTTATCTATTTTGAATCAGTATAATGAGTATGAGCTCAACTAAGATCAATGAGCACCTAACGCTCAAGCCGAGAATATTAGCTATATATGCTATGTTAGGGACTAGATTTATGAGGCAATCTTACGCTCCGCAATCAAAATTCTTGATGTCAATTTTCTTATGCTCTCTAACTGCTGCCCTCGGATTGATTCTCTCTAGCATGTATATGAATCCAACACACGCTCAGGTTGAGATTCCCACAAATGAGAATTATTCAAATCCAATTTTTAATGGGACAAAAAGTGAAGATAGTAGACCAAATCCTGCTATAATATATTCTGCATTAAAGTCAGACACGATAGTAGGAGAAGTGAAAAATAACTTTACATATCCTATTGAATTAGTCCGAATAACAGCCAGTGTACATGACAAGAACGGCTTACTTGTAGCAACTGGTGATACTTACACTAGCGATTATCAGATAAAGCCTGGAAGCAAATCTGGATTCGATATTTACTTGGACGAAAAGTTACCTAGCAATAGTAAGTATATATTAACATCCAGTTTTAATCAATCCGAAAAGGTTAAGCCAGAAGCTCTTCAGTTGAGTGTAGGAAGAAATTCTAAGGACTCAAATAGTTATAAGGTCCTTGGTGAAGTAATGAATCAGGGAAAAGTCGATGCCAATTCGGTAAAAGTATCAGGTATATTTTATGATGATAAACACAAAGTGGTAAACGTCGACTACGAATATACAAATCCAGATATAATTGGTCCTAATAAAAAAGCACCATTCGAATTGTCTTTCTATACAAATAATCCAGAGAAAATAAAGTCAGTAGCTATCAATGCACAAAGTGATGAGTATTCCTTAATTACAAATTATAATCAAAATAAAACAAAATCAGGTCCATAAACCTACTAATAGGTCTATAGCCGGAGGTTTGTGAACCATTTTTGACATAATTTTCGGGCCCATAGGGGTTATCTGAAAATTCATTTGGATCCTAATCATTGCGATCATTGCTCCAACCATTTGTATAATCTGAATGAAACTACTTCTAGGAATTAGACTCTTCAAAGCATCTATCGCAATATTTCTCGATTAACGTTATCCCATCCATATCATAACTTGCTATCTTTGTAGGCATCCCTTGACATACGGCACACTCACCACCCATTATTTCCTTGACAAGGTCTCTTTTGATATCCAGTGCCAAGTCTGGATTATCTAATTTTTTCTTTAGAAATTGTAATTTATCATCCGGAACAACAATTGGTGTCACTTTCGGCTTTGGTTTTTCCATTCTAACTATACTCCAATCAGACTAGACCGTTCAAGTCTGGATTTTTTATATAATGAAATATAATACTGACCGATGAACTTAAACTGATCGTTTTTACTGTTCCCGGAACTATACATGTCATTAGTGGTGTTCATTAAAATTCTAATTTACAACGATTCAAATAAGTCTATTTATTCAAAAATGTTCTTAACCTTCTAGTGCCAGTCGTGATTCACCCAATAGCACGGCATCAGAGCAATATGGTTTATATCAACATTGAATGATCAATCAATACACCTTTATTGTGCATATTAAATACTAAATTTAGAACAATTTTGGAAAAAAATAAGTGCGATAAGTGTAACTTGACTATCCATCCTAATTTCATAGGTTATCATAAATGCGATCATCAAAACTGTCCAATTTGTAAGAGTCCTATTTCTCCTTCACAATATTGGCTCCACATAAGATCGCATCCGGGTCATGAAAATGATAGCCCGCCACCGCCAAAAGAGCGTACATTTGAGAATAGAGGAAAACCAAACCACTTCGGTTATGGTAATTATCAAAGGACCTAATCAGGAATTATTTTATTTAGCACTGATTTTACAAGCGTTCTGCCGTTTCGTTAACTGAGAACATCAATATTTTAAGAAATAATTAGATTCTCTTGGAATCCAGTATTTTGGATCGATGCCACGGCTTAACCCTAATTTTTTGTCTGCAGTCTTTACAGCGCAGAATTTCCTTTGGATATTTCAATTCGGAGGTGGAACAATAATTGAAATAATTATAATCTATCCTCTTGACAATTGCTTTTACCCTACTGTCTTTGAATATCCTAAGCATCTTATCGACAAGTTAACTTCTATCTAACATATTTGTTACTATATTATGGTGTTTGTGGCCAAAATTTGTTTGGCATTATTTAGCTGAACTTTCTTCAATTTCTTTAGCGCATCTATCGCAATACTTCTCTATTATTATTGCCCCCTCGGTATCGTATTTGACTAACATGGTTGCAGGTTCTCCGCATCTTATGCAAAATCTCGAATTCTTTTCTGCACTTGACGCAAAGGGCTCGATACTTTTGAATGTCTTTTCTAACAATTATATCTTCTCTAATTAAGTATAATGAATGTACATTATAAACCATTACTAAACAACAGAAAAAAACTTCACTTAATATCATATCAATTTGTTACTAATACCGATAGAGTTTAGCTTGTGTTTTGTGGGAACCTGTGGAATTTCACACTAGTCGGAGTTCATAATTTGTTCATTTCAAGATTTGTTTGTTTTTTCTTTTCGTCTCCCATGTTTCTGTATTCTACGACTGGAGTTGCTAGTTCTGTCAAGAATTATGGAATTTGTTACAAAACATTCACGTGACTTGAATTAATACCTCTGAACCGTAAAATTATATGAGGCGCGATATCGACGAAACTTTGATTCCCGGGTTTTAGGGAACAATCGTATACTTAGATAATCCGTTGGTAGAAACATGGAGGGATGAATTGGACTTCCAGATGGGCCGGATTTAGAATTTCTAGTTTCTCTTGGTAAGAATAAATAATTGGAAAAGTATTTAGTTTCTTTGACATTTGAGGTCCGTTGGATTCGAACCGTTCATGTAGCGTTTTACTAACTAGGTATTTAGCCTTTTGATCCGCCGAGAAATTTATGACTTGAGCTTATAGAAAGAAAGATCAATAAATTATCGTTTAATTATAATATCTCGTAATACAAGATAGTGCATGATATTTGAAGATGAGCACATAATCCGGTGTAGCGAGTGTGGAAGAAACTTAATAGTTAAAGATAATGTAAATAACGGGGTTGCATTTCTGAGTCACCTAAAGTTGGATCATGGTATTTCCTACGTGCCTCAACGCATGACTAAGGCCAAGACTAAAGTTAATACTGGACAACAATTACAAAAAATGGATTCTTAGTTTTATGCTAGAGTCATTACTTACTATCAGATACAAATTATTGGTTACTGAGAATTTCAAAATCTTTTAGAATTTAGAATTGGGAAAAATGGCTAATATTTTGTATGATTCTAGTGGACAGAACCAATCAAAACATTGATGGGAAAAGAGGGATCTCAACCCACCAACGTTAACTGAATTAATAGAACAAGGTATAAAATGTTTATGGTTGGTTTCCCCAATAGTAAGATGGAATGGATACTTTATCACATGCAATGCCAAGTAATAAATGACACCTACTAATCATTTAACTCTACCAAAGCTAATGAACCCAATTTATTCCTGTGCATTAGTAATATTTCTTTACTCATAATAGTTGGAATTGTGAGATTTGAGGCAAAGAGGCTTTCGATGTTAAATTTCCATTAGAGTCAATACGCTACATTATATAAGGCATTTGAGTACATTATATTGAGTTTGTTTGAAACAAAATAGTTTCCCTATGCGGGATTGGCATGTTAAACATATGGAACAAACTGTTGTTAGGTTTGTGAGAGGATTATCTGAAAATGCGACGCGATGGGAGATAAGGTTGAATAATAAGTATGGGAAAATAAGCAGAGTAATTAAGAGAATTGACTATGACGTAAAGCACGGTGTTACAAATGAGCAAGTCTTTTCATTTTTGCAACTAATGAGGACCGATTCCATTTACCTAGAAGTTATGGATTGTGCAGGTTCAATGGAAAGGTTGAATGAATTACAGTCGTATTATAAAGAATCATCTCCGCAATTATCTTTTAACTGGAACCACGTTGTTACTAGATAACTTAAATAATATTGAAAACGATTGCCGGGATTACCGTGTTTGGAAGTCAAATGCGAATAATTTTTATCCCGTCAAACTTTTTTGTTCGGCTCTTACCAAGGCCAAGATACCGTAAATGACCAGAAATTAAGGTAATGAATTGGGCTAAAATGATATAGATTCACTATCTTTACAATCTATGACACAATTTTTTGTGATATCGATTTTCTAAGTTTGCTTATACCATATCCTGAGTTGGGCGATACAATTATTGGATGCGCTATTTTTAACTCCTTTAAAGTCTTATTAACATCATCAAATTCAGCTTTGTCTATTTTTGAAAAAACAATTACAATTTTTTCTTTGTTTACATTCAACTCTTGTAAGATGTTGATGCAGCTGTAATATTTTTCTTTTATTTTGTCCACAGGATCTGATGAATCAATAAGAAGAAGAATGATATCCGCCTGAAGAGACTCTTCAAGGGTCGACTTAAACGCCTCAATCATATAAGTAGGGAGCCGTCTTATGAATCCAACTGTGTCGCTAAGCAAAATTTTCTGTCCATTAATAACAAAGGATCTTGTCGTAGTTGAGAGAGTTGTAAATAAATTTTCAGAAGTTTTCCTACTTTCCATAGTTAGCAAGTTGAAGAGGGTAGTTTTACCCGAACTTGTGTACCCCACTAGAGAAACTATCGGCATTTTGTTCTCTATTCGCTGATTATGGTAAAGATCACGTTTTCTTCTAGAATCTGCCAACTTTTCTAAAATGAATCCCATCCTCCTCTTCAGATCCCTAAATTTTACGTCAACGATGTATTCTCCACTGCCACCTTTTCCTGGTCTCTCGTTACCTACTAAAAGCTTGGCATTTTCTTTTATCCGCGGTAATTCGTATTTAATTTCTGCGAGCTGAATCTGTAATTTTGCTTCACTCGTGGTAGATCTAATGTAAAACAAATCGAGAATTAGCCTTTCTCTGTCTACTGCCTTTATACCAGTTGACTTCTCTAAATTGTAGATCTGCTTAGGTGTCATATGCTCATCAACAATAATCTGGTCAGATTTAGTATGTTGAAGAAATTGTTTAATTTCTTCGACCTTGCCTGAACCTAGACCATATTTCGTGTGCCTTAGGTTTTTTTGAGTAAAGGACTTTACAATATTCACATTGCCTAATGACTCCACCAAACCTTTTCCTTCCTGCTTGCTGAAATCGTCAGGATATGTGACCAGTATAGCATTTTGTTTAATTTTCAGAATGTTTCAGGTCCGGACCAGTCCATATAATCATCAGATGAATAATCGTTTTTGTGTCCCCTTGAACACACATGTGACGCTGCAGAATTAATGGTTAATTTTAAACCTTTTTTGGTATCCTCAGGTATATAAACACCGGGAAACACTTCACCACAGTTCTTGCATTTTAACATTAGCATAGGCATTTGTCCTTAACTAACTATTATTCGACGTCAATACTATTAATATCTACCGACGCCAATTTCCAAGTAAAAATGAATTAACTGTCACCAATCGTTAGCAATATCATAAATCAATCAGATGTAATCGATATTCGCTGATAGGTATCTTTAAGACTCAATTATTTTTAGGAGTGCTAACCTTGATTCAGTGTTTCAAGTTCTAGTAGCAATAGATACCTAAAGATGAATCATAATTTTATTGAATTAGGTCAAGGACCATTTTCAATTCATATATTTCATTCTCTATAGCTTGTCTGTCTACCTCGTCCCTACCGTACTGTGCCGTGTACTTTACCAACCTTTGACATGCTTCAATCTGACCTAATATTAAGTCCTTCTTATCGTGACATAAACTATGGTAGCTATCAATCAAGGTATACGCCACTTTTCTCTTCTTATTGTAGCATCCACAAGTTTTGGCCATAAAGCCATAGGGCGATTCTGCTTCGGAAATATTCAATTTACCAAGACACCCTCATTTGAATCAAACCAGAATTCTAGGACCCGGCCATGAATATAATCATAAACTACTCTATATGACTC
>DATBGR010000296.1:0-1898 GCA_036557905.1 Nitrososphaeraceae archaeon
TATCAATTGGGATAATGACGACAGGGATGACCAAGGTGCTTGCTCAGATGAATCCAATGAATCCTTCTCAAAATCAGTCCACTATGGGTGGTGGCGGTGGTTCGATGGGAAATATGAATATGAATATGGGTGGAACAGGTAATGAAAGTAAAGTATCAAGGGACTCGATTACACTTCTTCTCCAAGGCCAGACTATTCCTGCTAAAGGATTCTTACATATTTACGACTCTACACCATATATGATTAATGCAGGACATGTTGCAATACATGTTCCATGTGATATGAATTCAAAGCCCGATGTGAATATCCTCTTAGGACCTGCTCCAGACTTTAAAGTTGTACAACCAGATATCATACAAGGAGGATTATCGCAGCCTGGAAACATGTGTTTGTATCACGTTGACATAGATTCAGATCCAGCAAAGAAAATTTATCAAACAGACGTAGCATTATATAACCCGTCAAACCAGCCGATAACATTTCCACCAAGCAGTACTGCAGTAGTAGGTGTCAATGAAGTCCAACCAGGAGTTCCAGGTGGATAAATACTAAAAGTATAACAGTGGAAACTTGACGTAACAAACAATAAATTAAGCAAAAACACTCCTTTATTTTTTATTGGTTTGCACGTCAAAGAATTGAATTGAATTTATGATTACTGGATTACTGGAAGAACTATTCAAGTCCACTAATAAGACTATTACATATAAGACCAACTGAACACAGCTAAAAATGTAATATTTTAATAGATTTGATGGTCCGGGCTAATCCAACTCCTATTATATCTAGGTTTAAGTTTGGTTCAAAATTGAGAGGTTATTTATAATATAAAGTAATAGTTGAATCCCATAAAACTGGACACTGAGAAATCAGACCACAAATTATAGTAAAGACCCAATTCATATGTTCTAAATACAGTCAGAAATTGTTAAAGCAAAAAATTAGAAGGGTTAATTAGTATAGTATAGTTAGTTATCTATCCATCTGAAATGCGATATACCAATACCAATTAATATAAAATTCATGGTTATTATAGTAGTTGATAGTAACGATTTGTAAATCTTCTATTGACAATTCAGTATCTTGTATGGTGCAATCGCCGAATGTACTAAAAAACATAAATATGTTACTAATTATCTGCCAGTAACTTGAGGCCAATTGATACTGTCCCTTTGATTAGAGAATGTAGTTCTCAATCTCCTGTTATAGCAGTTCATGAACATGATCTGATAATAGAAGAAACATTTGATCATATCCCATTTTATAGCTGCTTAACATGCAATTCAGTTTTCTGTGCAGTGTGTGGCAGGCTCGTGGCTAGTCATAACACATTGAAACATCATAAAGTAATTAACTGCTTTGGCAGATTATTGTTATAGATCGCCCGAAGCTTTATGTTGAGCTTAATACTTATTGTCATGGTGATAGACTGGAATGTTGATTCTACGTTTGGGCAAATACCAAGAATAATACTATTTCAATGATCTACACTTCTCGAAATGTTGCCACCCACTGCCCTTTCAAGATAGGTGATGCTATACTTTGGTCAAATAAAGACAATATGGATCAGAAGTTAAAATATCTAAAAATAAGACTTGTGAATTGGCAAACGAATCAAATACTATAAACCCTATTCAAACTTCTCGCACACCTTTGATAAGCCCGGAATATATCACTTTTCTGATCCGTTAAATTCACAGATGGGAGGGTTTATCCCGGTTTCTAATGATGTTGCAGCAAATACGGTATCCAATAATATGAAAAATAATGTAAATATCCAATTAGTGCAAGAACCAATCAAACCCACAATAGAAAAGGACACTAATTTCTTAATAGACTTTATCAATCAAAAAACGAATAAAGATCAAGAACATGTAGACTATGACTTTGTCATCTAT
>DATBGR010000297.1:0-21200 GCA_036557905.1 Nitrososphaeraceae archaeon
ATCCCTGTAATTCCGTGGACCGAACTCACATCTAAGGCGTCGTCAATTTTCCAATGTTCTTTTAGGAGTAATATTGCATAATAAGAAACTAATCCTAAGACTATTCCTAAGAAAAATGAGCTTTGCGCAGTAATGTATCCTGCTGCTGGAGTTACACCTGCAAGTCCAGCCACGGCACCATTTATTACTGCAGTGGTCGAAGCTTTTTTCGATCTCTTCCAAGATAGGAGTATCCATACGCAAGCAGATGTTGCCGAAGCAATGTGGGACACCAATAAAGTATTTGCTGCCAAACTTCCCGAAGCTAAGGCGCTTCCAGCATTAAAGCCGAACCAACCAATCCAAAGCAGTGCTGCACCTAAAACAGCCAATGGAATGTTATGAGGGACCATAATATCAGGACCAAAGTCTCGCCGCCGGCCCAATACGAGGGCAGCGGCAAGAGATCCCATACCTGCACTAGTATGTATGACTATTCCCCCAGCAAAGTCAAATACCCCCAATTTTGCAAGCCAACCTTTACCCCAAACCCAATGAGCTAGAGGATAATATACGATCAAACTCCATGCAATAATGAAAATCAGGAAAGAGCTCCACTTCAGTCTTTCTGCGAATGCGCCGGTGATTAGAAGCGGGGTGATTACTGCAAACATCATCTGATAAGTACCAAAAGTTACGCCGGGAATGGTCGGAGCGTACCCCAATGATGTCTTGAACGGAACTTCATTAAAAAAGGCCCAATCCAACCTACCGATAATACCACCGTAAGATGGGGCATAAACAAGTGTGAAACCTATAACAAACCACAAGACTGATAATATTGCCAAACCAGAAAATGTTTGCATAATAATGGAGAGAGAATTCTTACTTCGAATAAGGCCAGCTTCGAAGAACCCTAGAGCAGGCGTCATGAGCATAACTAGGCCGGTACATATAAGCATCCAACTGGTGTCGCCCGAATCAATCGGCATTTTACCAGGTTAGAAATACTCATTATAATATTTATCCTTTGAATATTCTGAAATCAAGACCCAATTTGAATAATATGTGATTTGTGTCTGGTCAAAACAATTGCCTAGGGCAGTCAAACGACAAGGTAAAATACCGATATTCTACAATTGAGATATTTTTATTAATATATTACACGACAATTAGATCATGGTAAAAACTGAATCTGCTCAGGTATTGAAAACAGGCGTTGCGGCACCCCAATTTGAACTTAAAGGCACGGATAATGAGATGTATTCTTTAGATAGATTTGCCAATAGCAAGGTATTATTAGTAATTTTTATCTGCAATCATTGCCCTTACGTTAAAGCTAGTATAAATGATATTGTAAATCTCCAATCGAAATTCAGTAAGAGCGACTTACAAATTATAGGTATTAATAGCAACGATCCGGAATATGATGAGGAGGGTTTTGAAAATATGAAAGTATTTTACGAACATTATCAATTAAATTTTCCCTACCTTATAGACGAAACGCAGGAAACAGCAAGGAGATACGGTGCAGTTTGTACTCCTGATCCTTACCTTTTTAATGGTGATAGACTCCTGGCCTACCACGGTAGACTAAACGATGCTGTAGAGCATAACAGTATTGTTAAGACACACATAATGGAAGATAATGTAAGAACATTACTATCAGATCGTAAAATTGAAAATAGCTTCGACCCTTCAATAGGCTGCTCCATAAAGTGGAAGTAAAACTTGAATTAATTCCACCTAACCATACTGATAAGAGATACCTTTCTCTCCCCTCGGGTGCCGCCATTCTGTTTCTGGAGCACACGTGCCACATTCAATACAGCCTTCGTGTTGAAGTACTACTTGGTTATCCTCAATACTATAGCATCTTGTAGGGCAAAGCGAAACCATTTTCTTCATAAACTCGCTAGTCGGTTTATTAACTTTGATATGAGAAACTGCGTCATCGTCATACTTTAATTTCGCTACTCTTTCGGCAATCGAGGGAATAGACGGTTGATAATCAGAATGCATCCGCCTGCCCAATTTTTGTGCAAGTTCGATAGGGACTTGTGTATAAGTCTCTTCGGACTCTAAAATCGGTAAAAGTCGGTCGTATCCTAGTATATTTGCAAAGCCTACAGCAAGCCCTCGGAGAGTTTCGCTTGACATCAACTTGAATATCATGCTATATCTTGAGCCTATGATATCCTTGGGAATGTCTTTTGTTGCACTTAGAAAAATTTTAAGATAGTCTTTATCGATTTGTTTCATATCTTTGGTATATGGACTTTCATCCACCGAATGACCATAAAAGCCTCCTAAATATTCGTAGTCAAAGTTGTTTCTATCAAGCGATCTTGAGATGGCATTTGCTGCCCTCACTGCATCATCGATACCCACGTTAATTCCTTCTATTCTAGGACCAACAAAGATTCCTCTTCCAGCAGCATCTCCGACAAATAACACGTTCTTGTGATACGGTCTTTTCATTCTACATCTCTTTCCGTCAGGCACAAGCTTGGCGCTATATTCTAATTCAACATAATCTGTGATGAATTTAGTACCATATTTTGTATTGAGATCCTTACGAATCATGTCTAGCCTTCCCAAGATCTCCTCTCGTGTCTTGTATTTTCCGCTTTTTATGAGGGCTTCTGTACCCGACGAAGAGTGATAAGATTGACGTAAATCTTGCCAAGTTCTAATTAATTTGCTTACCGAAAATCTGATTCTTAGTTGCTCTTCTTTTGGTAAGCTCTTATCAATCTCTTCTTTCTGAGGCACTTCATCCTTTATGAACTCCCTGACCATGGGGTTTAGTATTAGTTTATTTATGAGTTCGTAAGGTTCCACAATCTTCTCAAGAAGTGAATCATAGTGATAAACACCCCCAAGTGATATGGTATCTCGGTTAGTATAAAGAAATCCTCCACCAATATGTCCTTCTGCTATGTCGCCTGAGAACAGATGAGCCGCTCCATCATTTTCGGATATCTTAAACCTTTGTTCCATTATTTGCTCTGGTAATTTTATAAGGACTTTCGCGCCTTGGTACAATTCTTGAGGCACAAATTTCGCTCGAGCACCTGTGAGCTCTGCAACCTCGGAATTCACACCGTCAGCCGCAATTATTGCCTTAACCTGGAATCGATCTAACTCATTTGTTTCAATAGTAGTAATCCCATCTTTCCATTCTACAGATTGAACATGCACTCCCGGAATTATCCCACCTCCATATTTTTCGGCGCTCTCGCCAGCCTGTTTAGCAAACCACGAATTCAGTTTGTTCATGAGCACAGAGTACGCAAAATTGGTTTGGTAGCTGTGGGCGGCGCTGAGATCTATCGAATATACCTTTTCATTTGATGTGGCATGTAAGATGTACTTCAAGATAGGCCTCTCTAGAGGGGCCTCGGTAACGAATTCTTGACCGTAAACGTCTTCGACATTGTAGGCCCTACCGTGCTTTGGTTTTTTCGAATAGAGTATCCCTCCTGATATGCTTTTTGAGCCAATGGCTTTGCCGCTCTCTAACAAGACGGCCTGCTTTCCAAGATTAGCCAACTGTTTCAATGCCGCTAGGCCAGCTGAGCCGCCGCCGACGATTGCTACATCAAACTTTTCCATTTGATTAGCTCCTCTCTTCCACCATGGCTTTCTGTTCTTTAAGTTCTTCAATCAAGATGGGTAAAACCTCCTCCATTCGTCCTTTAATGAAGATATCGCACTCGTCTCTGATCGGTGAATCCGTATCAGGATTTATTGCGATAACAAATTCTGATTCTTTCATACCAGCTATATGTTGCATAGCGCCGCTTATCCCTACAGCGATATACACTGAGGGTGCGACCCTGCGGCCACTTGTTCCAATAACTCTCTCCGGCGTGATATATGCCGATAACTTTGAATTTGAAATGTTATAAGGTTTTTTCGAGATTGGTAAGGAGATTCCAACTTCGGCATCTAATTCTTTTTTAAGATTATCAATCAACGCGATGTTTTCTTCTGGAGATTGGTTAATCCCACGACCAAAGCTCACGATTGCCTTATGATTATCATAGTCGATAGGGCTTTTGACAACTTTTCTATTTAATATTTTGACACTCAAATCGGCAGGCTCAAGAGTCGCTGCGAAGTCCACTATTATGCCTTTTCTCTTAGTATCAGGTTGAATCGGACTAAATACCCCTGGAATTATACTGCATGCCTGTGGATGATAGTCCCTTCTGTTATCAGGATGTCTGTTGTCAAGACAAAGTATAGTTGTCCACAGAAATCCAGAGAAGTCAGGTCTATACATTTCCAAAGTCTTGTAATATTTTTCCAACTGGCCTTTGGTCTTGTGTTCGTGCTTTAACTCGATATCATCTATAACTAATTTATTTATATCAGAGGCTAGCCCAGATTCTAATTCAGCAAGGACGGTGGCTGAAAGATGCCTGCCGGTATCGTCTGCGGAAAAAAACATAAATCGAGGGCGTTGAAATTCATTTCCATATCGTGCGGATATTTTTTTACTGCAATCCTTATCAATCGCAATTTGGCTAATGACTCGAGTATAGACCAGATTCCGATGGTATTTTAATTCAGGATCGTCTGCATATATTACTGCATCTGCTCCACAGCTGATTAGTGTATCACATTGGCTTCTCAGCCCATGACCTAGCAATATAGCAACGACCTTTTCTTCAGCAGAGTATTTTATGTTAAATTCATCCACTAATCTGCGGGCCTCTCCTAACATTTCGAAGTTTACCTGCAGAAGATTGCCCTCCTCATGTTCCATAACTACATACAGGTGTCTATATTTTTCATTGGATATTTCCAAGGTTGGCGATGAGGCCGTCTGATTTGTGTGGCTCATTCTTATTTCACCTTTACCATATCTGTGATCTTCTTAGCAACCGCTTTGATTTGATCTCGCTTGGAACCATCGACAATTTCTGCCATTCTACTTGTCTTTGCCCTAGGTATTTTTTCTACTCGATAGACAATCGTGGGAGAGCCTGGTAGTCCCACTAATTTTGGATCAACCCCGAGAGTTTGAGCATTAAATGTCTTTAGATAGTTTTTATAGAGTGCAGATCGATCTCTTGATTCCTTTTGACACTTGAAAAATGTCAATCTTTGTGAAACCGTGGTAAATACAGGTTTGTATGAGGGATGTATAGTAACAAAAATAGGTAGAGGTGCCTCCAGTTCCTCAATTACATCGTGTAGTCCTTGAATAGGGACCAGTCGAGTTACTCTAGCAAGACGATGCACCAAATCCACGCTAAAACCTATAACATTTCCAAAAAATGTATAACCTAATTTCCATGCTGTTTGAGGACCTGTTTGACCAGTTTCGCCATCCGAAGCCCGGTGACCTGAAAAGACTATATCAGATTTGACACCCTCATGCATTTTGTTTACGCCGGCTCTCAAGACCTCAGCAGTAGCCAATGTATCTGCTCCGGCGAAGATTCTATCACTATAAAGATGAAGTTCGTCCGCATCACAAATTAATTGGGATTGCTGAAGTGCTTGCTCAGCAATTGGCGGACCCATAGTACCGACAGACACATCAGCATTGTACATTACCTTTGCATTTAGGGCTGCCATCGAAGCAACTGCACTATGTGGCCCCAGTATGCTCTTAGTTTCAGCCCTGTTCAGCGTACCATCAGAATTATAACTTACGTTTCCCTCGGAAAAATCTGGCTCTAGTTTAATTATAACTGATACCTTTAGTCTAGATGACTCCAATTTACAAGCATATGTCTATTAATGCCTTTTAAATTGGTTATGTAAAATAATTTTCTAGCAGAAATTTAGGTGATTAGATAATAGAACATTCGAATTTCTCAAGAGAAGCGAGATCATACCAGCCCTTGGGATAACATATTGCTTCCAACCGATGCAATCTACTTTGCGCATATTGTGCGCTAGGAAGCTTCATTTGTTTGAGGCATAGTAAGAGTATACTCGTAATATGTAGATCTCAATTGTTCATAACTAGACCGTAGTTTCTTGTATAGATCAGGAATTTTTGGCGATAACATGGTATACCCTAAGTAAAAATCTTCTGCCTCCCTCAAATACCTCTTTATCTTTTCATAGACGACTTTCTTATTATGTTTGGCAACGTTTAAGATAAAGTACATATTATTGAGCCTGTCTTCCAGTTTGATTACTTTTATGTCATAATCAGCCGCGATAAGGAAATCGCAATACTCGCGGAATCTGGATAACTGCCGTTCTTCATCATTCTTACCTTCATAGCCACCAAGATCTTTTAACTTCAAATTAGTAGCAATATAATATACTCTGTTCCCGAACCGGTATCTTAAATAAGCTTCAAACCCATAGTCCTTTGTCTTGTACAGGTCTAGAATCCTATCATTGTCTTCTGAAATGTCGTGCAAGATTGCGGATGCAATTTCTACACTCGTAATAGTTCGGTTAATAGATTTGTAATGCCTCATCACATCTACTGCCACGGGCCAAGTGTGTGTTTCTAAAAATGAAGAAGAACCATCTTCCCTAAAACTACCTGCGTGTACATCCTCAGCCAACTCCATTGCACCTTTAATGAAATCATCAATTCTCAATTTACCTTCGTTTTCTAACACAGATACGAAAGTCGGTCCTGTGATTGAGGCGATGGAATGTCTCATATTCATTAAAGGAACTGCTGGAACAAAAGGATTCCTCTCACGATACGTACAAACCATCAAATTAGCCAAAACTCAAATTCAGTTCCATTAATCGGCAGTCCCAAGAAAGCATTAACACCCTAAAGAGGACAGCAATAAGATAGGCATTTCATGAATCTGAACCCGGATATAGCAATATATTCTCGTATTGATGTACCATAGCCTACTGTTGAGAGAACGAAAGTTCACGCTATCAAATAATATTTACCCACCCAGCGGGGACCAGCCTAATGCTATTAATACCTTAACAACAGGTGTGATAAAAAGACACGGCTGCCAGACCTTACTTGGCGTCACAGGTAGCGGAAAGACTTTCACTGTTGCTAATGTGATTGCTCGTTCAAACCAGAATACACTTGTGATTTCACATAATAAGACGCTGGCAGCGCAATTGTATACTGAATTTAAGGAATTTTTTCCTAATGACAATGTTGGCTACTTCGTAAGCTTTTATGATTACTATCAGCCAGAAAGCTATATTCCGCAAAGCGACACCTATATTGAAAAAGAGACTGAAATAAATGATAAAATAGAAAAAATGAGATTAGAAGCTACGGCAATGATTATGTCTGGCCAACCCACTATTATTGTCTCAACAGTCTCTTGTATTTACTCCCTTGGCTCTCCTGCTGAATGGGATGCATCAGCATTGCAATTGCAAGTTGGAGGTAGAATTACGCGTTCAAAGATTATGAAAATGCTGATTAATGGTCGTTACGAGAGAAATGACATTTCCCCCACACAGGGTAGTTTCAGATCTAGGGGAGATATTATCGATATTTTTCCAGCATATACACATGATATGATACGAATTTCACTCTTCGATGATGAAATTGAAAGTATCTCGATTCACGATCCGTTAACTGCAAAGCGCCTTAAAGAATTAGATACAATCAAAATTTTTCCTGCAAAGCATTACGTGATTGATGATGAATCTAGGAAGCAAGCAATAGAGTCTATAAAACGCGAACTTGAAAGCTGGTTACCAAAATTACCTTCTGAACTTGAAAAGCAGAGGATAAAGTCTAGAGTGGGATACGATCTGGAAATGATTCAGGAATTGGGATATTGTTCTGGAATTGAGAACTATTCTCGACATTTTGATGGTAGGCTGCCGGGATATCCGCCATTTTGCTTGCTAGACTTTTTTGGAGAAGATTTTCTTCTTGTGATTGATGAATCTCACGTTACTATTCCTCAATTACATGGTATGTATAATGGCGACTATAGTCGTAAGAAAAATTTGGTAGACTTTGGTTTTAGACTACCTAGTGCTTTTGATAATAGACCACTGAAATTTGAAGAATTCGAAAGATATTTGAAGAATGGCATTTTTGTATCGGCTACCCCAGGATACTATGAAACATCAAAGAGCTACAAAGTCATAGAGCAAGTGGTTCGACCAACAGGACTAGTTGATCCAAAGATAATTATCAAGCCTGCTACGAATCAAATAGCTGATCTTATCAGCGAAATAGGAAGTAGAATAGTAAAAAACCAGCGAATTCTTGTTACTACTTTAACCAAGAGAATGGCTGAAGATTTAGCTGATTATTTATCTAAAAACGGTGTACAAGTACGATATCTTCATTCAGAAATACAAAATTTAGAAAGAACAGAGCTGATACGACAATTGCGTTTGGGTAAGTTTGATGTATTGGTAGGCATAAATTTATTGAGAGAAGGACTGGATATACCAGAGGTGTCCATGGTTGCAATCATGGATGCAGACAAAGAAGGCTTCCTTCGTAATTTCACAAGTCTTATCCAGACTTTCGGACGAGCAGCTAGAAATATTGATGGGACTGTAATATTGTATGCAGATCATGTTACAAAATCGATACAATCTGCTGTTTCTGAATCCAATCGAAGACGTAATAAGCAGATTCAGTTCAATCTAGAAAATGGAATAGATCCTAAGTCGGTTACTAAACCAATAGCCGAGAATAGTAACGAAGACATTAGTTTTATTGCTAGCTTACGTTCGATGTCTAGAACTGATATAATTAAGCTAGCATCAGAAACTGAAGGAGTTATGAAAAAATATGCGGAAGATTTGGATTTTGAAATGGCTATAGAAACTAGAGAAAAGTTATCAAAAATAAGAAACGTTTTAGGGCAATATCCGTTGTCTGAGGTGTCGTAGTTGTTGCACGATAAGATTGTTATCAGGGGAGCAAGACAGCATAATCTGAAAAATGTAAATGTTGAAATCCCAAAGAATAGACTGGTGGTAATTTCTGGGTTGTCCGGCTCTGGCAAGTCTACTCTTGCATTTGACACTATTTATGCTGAGGGCCAGAGGAGATATGTAGAGTCACTATCTGCATATGCAAGACAATTTTTGGAGCTAATGGAAAAGCCTGACGTAGATCACATTGATGGGCTTTCACCTGCAATCTCAATTCAGCAGAGAAGTAGTAGTAAGAATCCCAGATCTACAGTAGGTACTACTACAGAAATTTATGATTATCTCAGACTTCTCTATTCTAGAATCGGTATACCACACTGTCCAAAGTGCGGAAAAATGATCGGAAGTCAGTCTGTGGAGGCGATTGCAGAGTCTATAATTCAAGAATGTGAAGGGAAAAAAGTCCTCATATTAGCCCCGATTGTACAAGAGAAGAAGGGCACCTACGAGAAGCTATTTCAGGAACTAAGAACTGACGGTTTTTCAAGGATTCGACTTGATGGCGAAGTTCTAAACCTCGACGAAGAGGAAAAATCAATATATCCACGTCTTGAAAAGCATAAAAAGCATTCCATCTCCGCAATAGTCGATAGACTTACTCCGTCTTTGGAAGAAAAGAGTAGAGTGTTTGAGTCTGTCCAAACTGGTTTGAAGAAAGGAAACGGTCTTGTTATTGCTTCTCATGAAAATACAGATTTGCTCTATTCACAACGGAATGCATGTCCTGATTGTGGAATTAGCGTTAGCGATTTGGAACCTCGTACTTTTTCTTTTAACTCTCCTTTTGGAGCGTGTCCAGAATGCAATGGGCTTGGAATTAGGATAGAATTTGATCCAGATCTAGTAATTACTGACAAATCAAAAAGCATTCTACAAGGTGCAATAAGACCGTGGTCAGGTCATTTTTTCACGTTTAGATCTTCTATGCTCAAAGATGTCGGAAAAAGATTCGGCTTTACTCTAAATACACCGATTTCACAGATGACTGAAGCACAGATTAGGACTATCCTCTATGGTACTGAGGAGAATATTCATTACAGATATCGATCAAAATATTCAGACACTAAATGGGAATACAAGGGATCATTTGAGGGCGTTATACCGAATCTTGATCGCATGTACCGACAGACAGAATCAGAATCAAAACGAGAAGAGATGCTCCAATTCATGCGAGAATTGCCGTGCGACAGCTGTAATGGAACTAGGTTAAGAGAGGAGGCTCGATCGGTAAAAATACAGGATAAATCAATAATGCAATTATGCGACCTTTCTATTGAATCGACGTACAAGTTTTTCAAATCCATTGAACTAACTGAGACAGAGAAATTCATAGCAAAAAACATCTTAAAAGAAATCACTTCTAGATTGGAATTCCTTTTAAACGTAGGTCTTGATTATCTTACTTTGAATCGAAGAACCTCGTCGCTTTCTGGGGGTGAATCACAGCGAATTCGACTTGCAACTCAAATAGGGTCGAATTTGACAGGAGTTTTGTACGTATTGGACGAACCAACTATAGGATTACATCAACGGGACAATAAGAAATTAATTTACACTCTAAAAAAACTTAGGGACTTGGACAATACTCTGTTGGTTGTGGAACATGACGAGGAGGTAATGAGAAGTTCCGATTGGATGCTGGATATCGGTCCTGGAGCAGGTGTTCACGGCGGCAGAATAGTTGCCGAAGGAACTGTACAAGATATTATGCATAACGAAAGTTCGATTACAGGTGCGTTCTTGAGAAAAGAACAACAGGTATCGAGTCCTAGAAATCCAAGACGTAAGACCGAGAAGTGGCTCATCGTCAAAGGAGCAAAGGAAAATAACTTGAAATCTATCACTGTAGGATTTCCTCTTCAGTGCATGACAGCTGTAACTGGTGTTTCTGGATCTGGTAAATCAAGTCTCGTAAATGAAGTTCTATTCAAATCATTATCAAATCACTTTCTTGAGAAGACTCGTAAAGTCAAACATGATGGTATTATTGGCCTAGAGCATATCGATAGGGTAATCGGGATTGACCAATCGCCAATTGGCCGAACTCCGAGATCAAATCCATCAACATACGTTAACGCATTTACTCCAATTAGGGAACTATTTTCAAAGACACCACAGGCCAAAACAATGGGTTACAAGCCAGGCAGATTTTCTTTCAATGTTTCTGATGGAAGATGTGAAGTATGCGAAGGTGCGGGAGTAAAGAAAATAGAAATGCAATTTCTGCCTGACGTATACGTCACATGTGATCAGTGCAAAGGAAAGCGATACAACCTGGAAACCCTGAATATCAAATATAAAAACAAGACGATTTCAGACATTCTAGATATGACAGTTGAAGAGGCATTAGAATTTTTTAATAATATTTATGTGATAGAACGGAAATTGCGAACTCTGAACGAGGTCGGATTGGGATATTTGAAACTAGGTCAACCTGCCACTACACTGTCAGGAGGAGAGGCGCAAAGAATCAAACTTGCAGCAGAATTGTCTAAGAGAAGTACTGGAAAGACAGTTTATATTCTTGATGAACCAACGACTGGACTACATTTTGTCGATGTTCAGAAGTTGTTATTTGTACTAAATAGACTGGTAGATAAGGGAAATGCTGTGATTATAATCGAACATAATCTAGATGTAATAGCTAGCGCAGATTGGATCATAGACCTTGGACCAGAAGGTGGAAATAAAGGAGGCAGAATTGTAGCCTCATCAACACCTGAAGGATTAGCATCCAATGATGAAAGCATAACTGGAACCTATTTGAGGTCTAAGCTGCTGGTTGATAAAGCCATTACTGTAGGTGGAAACACATAAAGAATACACCACAAATTACATCTAAACTAAAACAGTTCCCCCAGAGTCCTGGAGTGTATTTAATGAAAGACAAAATCGGCGGGATTATATATATTGGTAAGGCCAAAAATCTGAGAAAGAGAGTCACGTCATACTTTGTTGAAAAAAGTGAAATATATTGGAAAACATCTAAACTCGTCGCTAAGATTAAAGATTTGGATTTTATAGTTACTGATAACGAAACTGAAGCATTTCTTCTAGAATCAAATCTGATTAAAAAATATAGGCCGCTGTTTAATATCGAGCTCAAAGACCAACAGCGTTATGCCTATCTCAAAATTACTAATGAGAAGTTTCCCAGACTATTAGTTGCTAGGCGCAATAGGAACGGAGAATTCTATGGAACTGGAGGTGAAATTTATGGTCCATTAGTTCAGGGTGGCTCCAAGTTCCTAAGTGTAGGATTACTAAGAAAATTGTTCAAAGTACGAGTTTGTAATGCAATGCCAAAAAGTCCGTGTCTTGAGTTTTTTATCAAAAACTGTGACGCTCCATGCATAAATAACATCAGCCAAAATGAATATGGCAGTAGTATTCAATCATTACGAAATATTTTAAGTGGAAAAGAAGGCATTGAGGAATTTGTAAGTGAAATGAAATCTCAAATGGCGGTTGCGTCTCGCCAAGAGCAGTACGAGAAGGCAAAAGAGATCCGCGACACGTTACTTAAACTAGATTCACTTAAGGTAAAGCAAAAAGTAGAATCGCTTCAATATACGAATCAGGAAGAAGAATTTGTCGGCATTAGAAGTGATTTGGATGACGGAGTTGCATATGTAATGATGTTCAGAAGATCCCGCGGAGTTATTAGTGATAGAAAATCCTTCGAATTTGAGCTTATTGGAGATAACACATTGGATTCATTTCTATTTCAATATTATTCCACTGCAAAAACTGTGCCTACTTATATATATGTAAATGAAAAGTTGGATTCAAAATCCATTTTGCAGTTATCACTTGAAAAAGCTTGTGGTCACACAGTGAATATTGTAAAAATTAGTCCAGATTCCAATTCTATAGAGGGAGAATTAATGGATCTCATAATAAAGAACATCGACCTACGTATGCAAAGCAAATCTGATCTTGCGATCTCTGAATTAAAAACTGTACTAAATTTACCTAGATACCCCAACATAATCGATTGCTTTGATATTTCAAACTTTGGAACATCCTATGCTGTGGGAGCTTGTACTAGATTAGTAAACGGAAAACCTTTCAAGGCAGGCTATAGAAAGTTTAAGATAAAGCTTGCTGTTGCGCAGAACGACTTTGCAATGATTTATGAGATAGTTACAAGAAGATACTCATCAATATTAGACAAGGACAACCAGGAGCAAATTCCGGATCTAGTCGTTATAGACGGGGGAAAAGGACAGTTGAATTCAGGAGCCAATGCCATAAATCGACTAGGCCTAGAAATTCCGTGTATTTCGATTGCAAAGGCAGAAGAAATCATATATTCATATGAAAATGACAGGGAAATAAGATTGCCAAAGAGCAGTTTGGCTCTGAGGGTTGTCCAACTAGCACGAGATGAAGTACACAGATTCGGACTTGCGTACAATGTGAAATTGAGAAAGATAGGAAAGTCAGTAAATTAGGCCTCAAATCCTTATTCATACATCACAGATGAGACTATACGTCATTTTAGAAAAATTTTCCTAAAATAAGAATAAATTCAAGAAACAGAGAATTAGGTAACATAACTTTCGTGGTTTAGCACGAGCCTTCCAGGAGGCAATAAAGAAAAGCATCGATAGATAAAAATAAGAACAGTAAACTCTTCTCACGTTATTAATTGCCAGACATACCCAAATTGGTTATAGCAGGGGTAACTAGCGGGGTTGGGAAAACTACCATTTCGGCAGCATTCATGTATGGATTGAAGAATCAAGGTCTCATAGTTCAACCATTCAAAGTCGGTCCTGACTTTATTGATCCCAGCTACCATTCATATGTCACAGGGAGAGAGTCGCGAAATCTAGACGTCTGGATGATGGGGGAAGATGGTGTTTTGAATTCGTTTCATAAGGCTTGTGACTGTGCAGACGTAGCTGTCATTGAAGGAGTGATGGGCTTGTTTGATGGTATATCTGGCCAAGGCGAACAAGGTAGCACTGCTGCCATAGCCAAATTGTTGAAAGCAGAAGTGGTCTTGATTCTGGATTGTAGCAAATCAGCCCGTTCTATAGCTGCTATCGCTATGGGTTTTCAAGAATTCGACAGAGAACTAAGAATAACGGGTCTAGTCTTAAATAACATAGCAAGCGACAAACACGAGAAACTTCTCAAAGAGGCCTTTGAAGAAAAGATCAAAATTCCGATTATTGGATTGGTGAGACGAGATCAGAACTTGAAGGATGTTGAGAGGCATCTTGGTCGAATACCAACAGCAGAGTTGAATACAGTTGCCAAGGTTCGGCTATTAAATAATGCAAAATCTGTCTCTGAAAAAATTCAATTTGATAAGGTTGTTCAAAACCGGAAAATATCTTCTAAAGCCACTAGTGATAAGCGAAAGCTACGAGGATTTAAGTCAGAGTTAAGAGTTGCTGTAGCACTCGATGAATCGTTCAATTTCTATTACGTTGACAATTTGGAACTTTTAAGAGAGAATAAGATAGATCTGGTCTACTTCAGTCCTTTGCACGATATAGAGCTGCCTGAAGAATTAGATGGCCTTATTATAGGAGGTGGCTTTCCAGAGATTATGGCAAAGGGACTTGAAACAAACAGGGCTATGATGGATTCCATCAAAAAATCTGCAGAGAACGGCCTCCCTATTCTCGCAGAATGTGGAGGGTTGATGTACCTGACCAGACGTTTGTACGAGAATGAGAATGAAAGTAGTAGAGGATGTAAGCTGGTAGGATTACTAGATGCAGACACGCAGATGGGTTCGAAACTGACCTTAAATTACACCGAGGCAAATTCCAATGGTTCGATCTTGGGGCAAATTGAGTCTATAAAAGGGCACGAATTCCATTATTCTAGAATCATAAATATAGCAAATGACTCAAATTTTGCCTTTGAAATGAAGCGAGGTTTAGGCATAACCAACAGTCGAGATGGACTTACTGTATATAACTCCCTTGCATCCTATACCCATCTTCATTTTGCTAATAAGCGGCTGTTAAAGAATCTGACAGCATCTTTTCAGGCACATAGAAGAAAATAAAATAACGATTTGTCCAAACTGAAATGACACCAAAAGTCAATTTACACGTCCCTAAATATTACATTATTCAAGAATCATTTCTAAGGATCCTGCTAGATTGGCTTTCGAAGAAAATGCTATTCTAACATACCGGCAAATATTTGGTTTTATAATATATTAATCGAAGGCCTTATTGATAGGATCCTATCTTAGATCAGTCATAGTTTTATTTTTAGATTCGACCTCCAACTTAAGAGCTCGATTCATATTGTTTTCACTTTCGAAAATATCTTTTACCAAGAATTTGCCGCCTATTAGAGCTCCTAATCCTCCGAATATTTCCTTATGTTCAAATCGAACCAATGTTTCGGCTTCGTTGCTTATTCTGAAAATCCGTTCGCCATCCAATATACCTGGCATAAAGGCTTTTCCTTGCCATCTTAGCTCATTATTTGGCGAGACAACGGTCACAACAGGATTATATTTTCTTATCTTTTTCTGTGGAGTCACTATTTTCAATTCTAATTTGGATCCAACTTTTAAGTCACCCTTAATTTCTTGTATAAAGGGATTCCACCGAGGATAACTTCGGAAATCAGTCAGTACAGTCCAAACATCAGCTTTAGTAGCTTGAATGGTTATTTCAGTTGATATTTCCTTCATCTTTCTTTATAATATTATTTTTTGCATAGGTACTATTTAATTATCTAATTTTTGACTTTTTAGTAGATTCGTACGTATTGCTTTGAAAATTCTATCCTAATTCGGAGTCTTGACAATCGTTTCGCGACTATCATTTTCACCAAAAGCTTATTTTAAGCCGAGAAATCTATGAGATAATTGTCAGATCATTTGAACAAAGAGATAGCAGTCTTAGCAATTACAAGACATGGGCTGGAAATTGCACGTGTTATTAGCCGAAATCTTAAAGTTCAAATATATTCACCAGCAAAATTTAGTGATTCCGATAATGACGTCAGATGGTTCACTGAGCAGACCTCAAAAGTTGTTCAAAATCTATTCGCTACTAGTCGTGCATTGATATGCATCTTTTCATTAGGAGCTGTTATCAGGCTAATATCCCCACATCTGGGTGATAAGAAATCTGATCCTGCTGTTATTGTTATTGATGATAAGGCAAACTTCGTAATTAGTGCATTATCTGGCCACTTGGGAGGCGCAAATTCCATGGCAGAACAAATTGCATCCCTTTTCCCCAATGCAAAACCCGTGATAACAACTGCTGCAGACGTAAATGAGACAATAGCAGTCGATCTTGTAGGAAGAGAATACGGCTGGGAGATTGAGAACGGTCAAAACATAACAAGAGTGAGCGCAATGATGGTCAATGAAGAAAAGATTGGAATATTTCAAGATGGTGGTCAGAATGACTGGTATAAGGGCAAACTGCCTCTAAATGTACACAAGCTGAATTTTCTAGAAGAGATTAAAGCTGCCGAGTTTAAGGGCGGTTTAATCATATCTGAAAAAGTAATCAAAGACCGTGAAATATTAGAGAAATCCGTTATATACAGGCCTAAGAGTCTGGTTGTTGGGATTGGGTTGCATTGGGATACAACTGAAGACACTATATCAGAAGGCATCCAGGATATTTTGCTGAAAAATGATTTGAGTCTAAAGAGCATTAGAAACATATCGACGCTTCGAAGAGAAAAGGAAATAAGCGGATTGCAAGAATTCTCCTCAAAATACGCCATTCCGGTGCAAACTTTTGACAAACAGGATTTAGCATCTATTCCAATTCCTAATCCATCGGATGTGGTGAATAAATTTGAAGGAACGTATAGTGTTGCTGAGGCGTCTGCAATTCTGAGCTCGAAAGGACACCTTATAATTCCAAAGATTAAACTTCCACCTAATCTAACTGTCGCAGTGGCCAGAGTGAGGTTCTAATGAAATGAAAAAGGCATTCTTAATGATAGATCGAGGAAGCAAAGAGAATGAGGTAAAAGATGAACTTAGTTCTATCTGTTCAATGCTGTTGTCCAAGACCGATTATGAGTACGCTAGTTATTGCTTTTTGGAAGTAGTTCCACCGTACATCAATGAAGGGATTCAACGATGTATCGAAAGGGGAGTAGATTCAATCACAGTAATGCCGTACTTTCTTTATCCAGGAATGAAACTAAAGGAATCTGTTAAGATTGCAGCTCAAATATGCTCTGCCAAGAACATAAAGATGGCGATTGCAAAGCCTTTGACTTTTCATTCCATCATGCCTCAGATAGTCCTCGAAAGGATTAAACAGACAAAAAGCGAATTCAAGATCGAAGACGTAGATTCCAATTGCGACATCATGTTAATTGGACATGGAAGTAGTGACAGGAGCGCTCGGCAAGCTCTCTTGTATGTAGTTAATTCCTTGAAACCGAGCTTCAGGAGTGTTCAATTCTGTTTTCTCGAATTGGAGCATCCTAGTATTGCTGAAGGGATCGAATCAGCGCTAATTCAGGCTCCTGAGGCACTGATCCTTATTCCATATTTTCTTCACAAAGGTATACATATCAAGCGTGATCTCGTACTTGATATCAAAGCGTCACTAGAAACCTCTAGATTTGGAAATGCATATTTGGGAAAACATTTGGGTGCAGATAACAGAATAGTCGACTTGATATTGGAAAGAACAAAGGAGGTAGAAGAGAGAGCTGGATTCTACGAAGCCTCTTGATTCTGCTACTGTCAGGGGAATGTCAAATAGGTCCCTAACTATAGAACAGAAAAGTTTTGAAATAATAGACACGGAAGTTGGTCAGCATGGATATTCTCAGATAGAATGGAATATAGTACGAAGGGTTATCCATTCTACTGCAGACTTTGATTTTGCAAGGAAGAACGGTATAATCTTTCGTAATGGGCCAATAAAATCAGCTCTTTTGGCAATAAAAAGAAAGTGTGCTATTGTTACCGATGTTGAAATGGTTCTATCAGGTATTAATAAGAATTCCATGAAGAAGCTTGGTATCAAGGCTTCGTGTCATATTTCAGAGCGAAGCGTGGTTGAGGACTCTATGAGAATGAACAAGACTCGGGCACAACTAGCTATGCGGTATGCAAGTTCAGAAATTCATGGAGGCATCGTGATGGTTGGTAATGCACCTACCTCGTTGCTTGAAGTGATCAAAATGGTACGTGAGAATGCCTCCATACCCGCCTTGATAATAGGTACCCCTGTTGGATTTGTCTCTGCATCGGAATCTAAGCAAGATCTACTTGGATTAGATGTGCCCATAATAAGCAATATTGGAAGGAAAGGCGGGAGCGCCGTAGCATCGTCCATAATTAATGCATTGATGTTAATACATATTAATAATTCTCAACAATAGATTGTAACTTCAAAAGTTTTCAGATTAGTAAGTAACAAATACGGGCACTAATGTCGACAGAATGCCAATGAATTAGAATATACGTCAATTGATTGAAAGCTAAATGCACCAAACTGGGTCGAGATTATCTTTTTCTAGAATTTAGAATATAAATTTTTGGAAGAACTGTGGCATGTCACGACGTTGTCTTGAGTAAATCAAAATTAGAACAATCCGTTACTAACCAAGGATTGCGGTTTTAGTATGAGGCTTCAAATAAATAATCTAGTAATCCACGTTTAGTATGACGCAGATACACCTTTTGCTCAGTTTCATTAACGCTGACAGATTCCCAGCTCTGCTCGTACGTAGGGCATTCAAATGTCTCAGTCGCCAATTCGATACCTGCTACAGATTGTTCCGTCAAATTCGAACATAATAATTTCGATTTCCAGACCATAGTTACAATATCTTTGAAGAAAATCAAACACCTTCTTACATAAGGAGTCGAAAAATACTTGATTGGCATATCGTCTAACAATTTCTCCAGCATGTCTAGCTGTGTTAGCTTTTTCAATTTCTGCTATTGCATTAGTTGGCAAATTACATTCAGCAGCTAGAGCTGCCATAAATTGTAAATCAACGTGAGAACCTTTAACATGAGTTTGGCTAATACCCATTGCCATTTTCGTTAACTTTCCGATGAATCCGGTGACAATCGCTTTGGTAATTTTCTTGGTTGCGCACTGCCTAATCGCATATCCGATAAAGTCTCCTATTTGGATGAATGAATGTTCAGCAAGTGAATTACCTAACAATGCTTTTGCATAATCTTCACTGGTGGAGCCTGTGCTGAGTACTACGGTACTACTGCGCATCGCTACGGCAACATCAATACTCTGTTTTATTGATGCTGCAAAGGACGCAGTTGAATATGGAAATACTATGCCCGTAGTTCCTAAAATAGATATACCCCCGATAATTCCAAGTCTAGGATTGTCGGTCTTTTTTGCAATCTGTTCTCCATTGGGGACTGAAACTATGACTCTGATGCCATTCTTAGTGAGAGTTTCAGTAGCAATCTCATGGACAACTTGTTCAATCATTTTCTTTGGCACCCTGTTAATCGCAGGGCGTCCAATCTCTAGACCCAGACCGGGTTTTGTAACTCTACCAACTCCAAGGCCCCCTTCAACCTCAACTATACCAACTTCATGTGTAAGTGAGACAGTTGAACAAATTTCGGCCCCATTAGTAGCATCCGGATCATCTCCTCCATCCTTAATCACAGTAGCTGTAGCAGATCCATCAATCTCTTGTCTAGTCCAGACTATATTAAGCAAGGCGAGTTTTTGGTTTGGTAGCAAAACAGCTGCTTCTTTAACCTTCTCCCCTAAAAGGAGTAACTTTAAGGCGGCATTTGTAGCAGCAGCCGCAGAGGTTCCTGTGGTATAGCCAGTTCTCAGATTTCGCTTATCACTTCGACTTTTGGATGCTATTTTATGGTCAAAGACTTCGTTAGAGACCTGAGTCTTATTATTCAACTCATTTGATCCAGTTATCACTTGATCATTTTTCATGTATTACACCAGTACCTTAAGTAATATCTCTTACTCCATATATTCAATGCCTTACAATACCACAATTTCCACACACTTACAGCTGGGATTTAGTATTCTGTAATTTTCATAAAATGTATTTCAAACTAAAATCAATAACTAGAGCTACTTTATCAATACGGACTGCATATCTACTCTTTCCCATGTAAATGATGGATCGGTCCTACCAAAATGACCGTACGCCGCAGTCTTTTTGTATATAGGCCTTTTCAAGTCCAAATTCCTGATTATCGATCCTGGACGCATATCAAAAGCTCTAACTATTTTATCCTCTATCTGATCTTCGGACAACTTGCCAGTCTTGAATGTATCAACCATAACTGAAACTGGTTCTGCAACGCCGATTGCGTAAGCTATCTGTACCTCGCATTTATCTGCTAATCCGGAAGCCACTACGTTTTTTGCAATATACCTGGCCATATAGCAACCCGATCTATCCACCTTCGACGGATCTTTTCCTGAAAATGCACCTCCCCCATGTCTTCCCATACCTCCATATGTATCTGCTATCACCTTACGACCTGTCAGGCCAGTATCGCCAGATGGTCCACCAATTACGAATCTGCCTGTTGGGTTCACAAAGAACTTGGTTTTACTGTCAAGCCATTCTCCACATACTGACCTAATTATTTTATCAATGACTTCACGTCTCAATTGATCCAACCCGATCTCTGGAGAGTGCTGAGTCGATATGACAACGGAATCTATTCTTTGGGGTTTCGAATCCTCGTAAACGACTGAAACCTGTGACTTACCATCCGGTCTGATCCAACCAATTTCCTTGTTCCTTCGAAGTTCTGATAGTTTCATAGATAACTTGTGGGCCATAGCTATTGGCAACGGCATCAAATCAGGAGTTTCATTGGTTGCATAGCCAAACATTATACCTTGATCTCCAGCTCCCTGTTCCTTATCCACACCAATGTCCACTCCCATAGAAATATCAGGACTCTGTTCTTGTAAAGAGGTCAAGACAGCACAACTATTACTATCAAAGCCGTGTTCTGCTCTATCGTATCCGATATCCCCGATCGTCTTTCTAACAACCTTCTGCAGGTCGACTCCTGCATTAGAACTGACTTCTCCTGCTACAAGTACTATTCCCTTTGTTGTCATAGCTTCTACGGCAACCCTAGCGTCAGGATCAATCGCTAGGTATTCATCTAGAATTGAATCTGAAACTTGATCACAAATTTTATCTGGGTGTCCTTCGGTCACACTTTCGGAGGTAAAAAGATATCTCCTAACCATATCACACATACTACCCAGGTATTTTGAATATTACAACAAGCTCAAAGTTCTTTCTCTAAACTTATGAAGAGAACATTGTTTCCACGTATTACAACCTTTCCGTAATTCGCCAGAGCAGATGAACCATTAAATTCT
>DATBGR010000298.1:0-25656 GCA_036557905.1 Nitrososphaeraceae archaeon
ATATAAATTCAACAAGTAAACAACGCTTTGAAAGAGAAGTAAAGATACTTTCTGAGTTAGATCATCCTAATATTGTAAAAATCTTTCAATGGAATATGGCAGGCGAGCCTCCCAGTTTTAGTCCTTACTATATAATGGAGTATCTAAGTGGCGGATCTCTTAGGAAATATATAGATGAAAAATCCTCTACCACCACAAGTAATAATATTGTAAGTGGTTACGAAGATCTTAATTTATTTGATAAGAGATGGACTTTTAGGACAATAATTCTGCCGATTTGTAATGCCTTATCACAGGCTCATAGCTCCAATGTCTTCCATAGGGATATAAAACCAGAGAATATTTTATTTACAAATGCTACAAGGTCCGAAATAAAAATTGCAGATTGGGGGCTTGTTAAAGGACAGGATTATAATACTAATACTACCAATTATTACGACAACAAGGTAGACAATGACAATCTTACCATTATAGATAAAGAATCGCTAGAATTAACTGCTGTTGTAGCTGAAGGAAACATCGGTGGAACTCCAGACTATTGTTCTCCAGAACAGTGGTTTGCAACGGTGCACAAAGATGCGCTTATCGATGCAAGAACTGATATTTTCTCTATAGGTGTTATATTTTATGAATTGATGACTGGGAGACGCCCGCCTACCTATGATCGTGATAATACTGATGTTCAGAGACCACAGATAAATCCACCCTCAAAATATAATCCAACAATTTCTCCACAGCTAGATAAATGTATACTCAAGATGATTGAATTGAAGCCAAATAATAGACATCATTCAATTTGGGACTTGATGTCAGAAATAGAAGTATTGTCTGATAATTCTATTGGATAACGAAAGAGATGAATAAAACTGAATAAGATCACGTAGTCATGCACTCCATAAGCATCATTGAATATAAATGACATTTGTTACTATATAGATGATAAGTACTTTGCAATATACATGGTTATGGTTTTCATTTACACACAAATCTGGATTAACATTAGCCAGGAGGGTAGGCCCGCGATTTAATTTTAAATGTGATTTAATATTATATTTACGTGCTGATATTTAAAATAATTTAGTAACAAGGATGCAGGTTATGTTCACATTCACACTCCATATAGACCTACATCAATTTCTGGCTTTCTAAATGCGGTGAATTTAGGTATTATTCCAGAGAAGATAAGAAGCATGAGCCTAATAATGCATTTTTGAATTTGTAGGCGAATAGGAAGTTTCAATTACTTTGCGGATTTTAGATAGCAAACTCCGAATTCTAGAAAGACTCGTAGGCGATGCTGAAGTCGCCATTCGTTCAGACTCAAATCTGGATACAAATTGTAAATGGAGAAATGCAGGCGGCATCAGCGATGCTGTCTGGCACTCTCAAGATTAAAGTCAAGTATGACTTGCTGGAGCAATTTCAGTAAGTGTTCTAAAAATGAGGCTAAAAAAGAGATAGACACTTACTATGATCAATTTTTTGGCAATTTGCGCAGACGGCAGTTTTTATTTAATTATTTGTTCAATCCAGTACATATATTCTTATAGCGAATATATCATTACGGCATTGTAATATGTCGAAACTTAATACGCCTGAAGAATTCCTCGAATTACAGGTAGAAGAATTCAATAAAGGAAATGTAAATTTCTTGATGACACTCTATGAAAAGAATGCATGTTTTGCTTCTAAGCCAGGACAAGCTGTTAAGGAGCTGGACGATATACGACAATCTTTTCAAAGCCTTGTAGATATGGGAGTAAAGTTATCTGCTAAACCCAAGACTGTATATACGGCTGGCAATCTTGCTTTGTTAATTACTCAATGGTCGATTAGTGGGATCGAACGTGATGGCAAACCAGTCAATCTCACCGGAAGAGGCACTGTCGTTCTACGTCAACAGTCTGATGGTTCTTGGCGAATGGTAATAGAAAATCCATGGGGAACAGACTAATTCACAATCTAAAGCAGGAACTTGTAAATGATAAGATGTTAGTCATGATTTTGATATTCTATTGCGATTCTGTTTCATTAATGCGATGATATCATTCTATTCATCATACTCTTTTTTCTAATTTCTCTAATATTTACTATAGCATGATAAAACTAAGCTGAGCCTATTTTTTTCCATTTGACTAGTTGCTGTCAAACACTAATAACTCAAATACAAGATAATTTTGGTACATTGTAACAGCAGCAAACATGGTTTAGCTACTAGATGTACTATAAAATCTGCTATGTATATGGAATAGTCGCTTTCAAGTTTGCAAGGTATTGAGATGCCGAAGTAGATTCAATATTCCCGAACAGAACAATTTCTTAATGTTGCACGCAAAATCTGTAAAGAAGGTGTACACTCCAGAATAGTCTAAGTATGTGATTTCGTCCTGCATATATAGAATTAGGGTCACTTGAATATGTCGCTACTGCAGTTCAAATTTGCCATTCCCTAAAACTTAGTCTTATTCTTATAAAGCCTAACGCCATTCCATGTCACTATAACCAAATGACTTCACATACTTATTAGCATTCACTCAAATGATTATTGAATGATCATCATCCTATGTAGGCAGGAGGGTTTTCTGACCCAAAGATGTAGAACAGACCATCACGGGACCCGATAAACATCATATTACTTGCAATAGCAGTTGAAGAATCTATCATATTCATAGTAGGAAATTTCCATGTTTGTTTTCCTGTATTGATATCTATACCATAGACATGTGAATCTAGGGAACCAATAAACAGTATATCATCATGTTCTGCTATAGACGGCGATGACCAAATTTTGTCGTCTGTCTTGTAATCCCATATCATCGAGCCATCTTCGATTTGAAAACAATATATTCTCTGGTCTGACGCTGCAAAGAAAACCTTGTCTCTTATTGAAGCAGGAGATGCCATCACTGGCTTTTCGATGTCCTTACTCCATTTTATCATTCCACTAGATCCATTCAAACAATAAATTCCCCCATTGTAAGTACCTATTAACACTGAGCAATGTTCTCTTTCTTTAGCATAAAATGATAAGCATGGTGATGATGATCTAACCTTCCCATTCAGCTTGGTTTTCCAAACTAGTTTTCCATCTAAATCTAAAGAATACAACAGTCCATCATCAGATCCTATGAAAATGTGTTGTCCATTATACGATGGCGATGACCAGACTTCACTGCCAGTCTCGAATTCCCATACAAGATCTCCGCTTTTGAAATCTAACATATAGATGAAGTTATTCCTGCATCCAACTACCACTTTCGTCCCATCGTCAACCAAACACGGAGAGGAGAAGACATCACCAGTCACTTCATGGTTCCATATTTGAGTTCCATTCTTAGTATTTATTCCAAAAATAAAATTTTTGCCCATAAAAGATGTATCTTTGATCCAAGTATCATAAGTAGCAGCTATCAAAATACCATTGTGTACTACTGGGGAAGAGACTAAAGGACTACCTGAGTTCACGTGCCATCTTATTTGCTTTTGAAATGGATTTAATGCGAAAATTCGTCCAGTCATAGTTGCTACATATATTTTGTTGCCATCGAATGCCGGAGAGGATACGATTGGTCCAATTTCTGTTACCCACAAAAGCGAAGGTTTGCGAGGTATCCTAGATGCTGATACTCCAGTTCGCATCGAATTTCCTCGAAACATAATCCATGAGCACCTATCAGAAATTGTCAGTGATTGTTCCCTGCTCAACGATGATATTGAGTACATTCACTTACTAAAGAATATCTTTAGTTTAAAACCAATGAAGCCTATTGGAATTTTTGATCGTAATATAAGGATACTAAGTACTAATGTCAAAATTAGTACGATTACCGTTATAGATTCAAGAATCATGAGAAATTTTCAATTAATCTGAGATTATGGGTTTCCTGCCGCAACGAATACTCGAATCGAGCAACAGCAATGATGTATTTATGAATATAAAAATATTGGAAAATATGCTATTATCACATATTTCAAAGTGATATAGTTATGTCTCTCGTATTAAGGCCTCTGTTATTCCCTCTTAGGGTCTAAATAAGCAAATCGATATTCTATAAATGTTCAAAGCTATTCGTTCCATCCCTCTAACTATAAGATATCTGAGGATTATACATTTACTCGAATTTGAATTCCAACATATCACGTTGTGGAAATGCCCTGAGCGTTATGATCTTCTATTCATTTCATATAACCCTCTTACTGTACACACGCCACACATCCAATCTTTACTAGATGTTTTATGCATCTTATTGGTGGTTGGATCGATAAAATTTATGACTATTTCAGAATCCAGATGTAATCTGTCTCGTTGCCAAGAACACTCCTTGATAATCCAACGCTATTATTTAGTAAAGAAAATGATTTGCTTTGCGTATTATTAAATAACATTATTCCATGGTAAACCCAGCGACCATCTACTGGTCTTCCTATACCAGAAGATATCCAAGCAATACTTTGCCCATCTGGAGTTTTGAATGTTCCATTACCTGTGCTCTGGACTAATTTATCGGATAAGTATCAATATAAGTCTGATTGTTAGTAACATTTCCTACACCCTTTAGGAACCCTCGGTCAGAGAAATGTGTCTGTCATTCGGTGCGGAGTTAATGATATATTCTTTGATGCCAGGAATGTGGTTGTATTAGCATTATAAATTGAATCTGCTGCGTCCAAAGGCAAAGTAATTCGTCCATTGATACTCTGCTGAGGAGACTGTTATTGTACAAATGTATCTGAATGAGTCAGAAATAGACCACCTGTTGTAGATGAGATAACCAAAAAGACTGACATACAGAATGACAAATTCTCTACCTTTTTCAAGCAGGCTTGTTATGATGACGTGATTTAAATAGATTTCGCATTATTGATGACTGTTTCTTAACAGATAATCTTTCCTTCAAGGCACTTATCTAGATCGCAAATAATGGAAATAAGAATTTTGACTTTAGCAATTTTGGACCCGGTACATATTGGTTTTGCATATTGGCAAATTAGGATTTAAAGCAACTGAAATAATTAGCTATTGGACAATCTTTCCACTACTTGTTACAACGCAACTGTCACATAGAGTAATTACTACTGAATAGGATGACATGTTGATCACACGACATCATTATTTTACATTGTCTAATGTTGTTTCAAGACTTAGCATTATCTAGCTATAATTATATCATGCCATTGTATACCGCATCTTGTCTTTACCTAGAGCTTAGACGGAAGCTCTTCAGATTTATTATATCTCTTCATCTAGTAACCTAGTGTGTACCAATAACCTGTCTCCTCTCGATCTACTGTGACCTAGAGGATAACTGAGTAAGTTGAGATCCAGACCCTTTACTTCATCAATGCTTATGCAAATGCTGATCTGTGTGGAGATGAGGATGTGTATGTTTAACAGGACCATGTGAATGTGAATGATAGGTCTTTCTTATAAAGGCATATAATGAGCTAATCCCAAATGCACCTGCACCGAAGAGCACGATTGTAGAGCCAGATGCAGTATCGAAAAAGAAGCTGGAATACATGCCAAGAAATGCTGTTGCAATACCAATTAGAGATGAAAATATTATCATTCTGAGAAAATTATTTGTAAGCATTCTAGCTGAAATAGCTGGCGCTACTATAGCTGCTGCTAGCAAGGTTACACCAATACTATTCATTGAAGCTATCACAACCAGTGCAAGAACTAATGCAAAGACTATTTCTAGAATTTCAGTTCTTACACCATATACTGTCGCAGTTTCTTTATCAAACAGCACAAACAATAACCTTTTCTGGAAGAAGAAAACAAAAATGGCTGTAAATATCGACACCAGTATTATGACATATAAATCCTGATCTGTTATACCAAGAATATTACCAAATAAAATTGCTTCAAAATTTCTATGAAAGCTTTGTGCTGCGGTGATAAACAAAACTCCTATTGCAAATCCAGCTGTTGTTACTACACCAATTGCAGCATCAGCCTTGATTTTTCTGCGTCTACTAATTTCGTTTATAAGAACTGCAGAAAGAAAGCCCCAGATTGCCGCTCCTACATAATAATTAAAACCAATCACATAGCTTACTACTGCGCCGCCAAATACGGCATGGGACATACCATGTCCTATATAGCTCATTCCACGCAGCACTATATAGACCCCTATCAGTCCACATGTTCCTCCTACAAGTATTGCCGCAATGACTCCTCTTGTGAAAAACTCATATTGGAATGGAGTTAAGAAATCCATATTCTCAATTATCGCCCCTGCTCCTGATGAGTAGAATCTAGTCCTCTCTCATAACTATCTACTTTAGTTGAAATTGGCAAACTTTCTTCCTTACCAATAAGATCAGTGATTTCTGTTGCCAAACCATATGTCCTTAATAGATTTTCTTGGGTAAGTGCTTCATTTGGAGGTCCTTGTGAAATGATGCTTTTATTAATACATACCAACCACGGAAGGCGTTTCCCTAAGCCTGTAATATCATGAGTTGTCAGAATTATAGTCATTCCTTTCAAATTTAGGTCAGTCAAAATTCCAAAAATTTTCTCTCGAGTATTGTAGTCTACTCCAGATGTGGGTTCATCTAATATCAGAATTTGAGGATTACTTATTAACGCTCTGGCAAGAAATACTCTTTGTTGTTCGCCGCCTGAAAGCTCCCTTATTTGCCTTTTTGCATGATCTGCAATACCGAGACTAGCAAGTACACGTTGTATGTTTTCTTTAGTTCGTTTACCAAACCATGGATATATTCCTGAACGATTCCATATACCCATCCCGACCACTTCTGTGACAGTAACTGGAAAGTTCCAGTCTACGCTTTCTATCTGTGGAACATATCCAATTGAAGAAAACGGGGTACGGATGGAATTCTTTATGGGGTCTACCAAATATGATTCTATCGAAGAGGATGTAGAATTGGTAGATTTTGTATAATTCATTTCATTGGAACCAAATTTTATGTATCCTTGCCATGGTCTATGAAGACCAATGATTATCTTTAGAAGTGTAGATTTGCCTGATCCACTAGGTCCCAGTAGTCCCAAAAATCTACCTTTTGGGATATCAAGATGTATTCCTTCAAGTACTGGATTATGGGGCATATAACCAAATGTCAAATCTCTTATTGTCAAGAGATTTTCCATTCTAACGTCAAGGTCGTGTCTTTCCCTTTCACTTTTTCTGTGCACTGACTCATGTCCCATATTATGAAGTCACCTTTGGCGTCAGATTTCCCTCATTACCGACTATATATCTTATCGAAGGAACCAAATCAAGCGATCACAATAATATTTTTCTAATCTGTCTAGTGTTTCCAGACAAATATATTTAGCCACATGATCATGAAGGGCAGGAAAGAAGTTTTCTGTACTCACTAGTGCATGTTTAGGATCCAAGTAGTATTTCCTCTTCTTGCTCTTCCCATAGGAACTGTTCATATTCTAGTTCCCACCATTGAAGCAAAGTGTGCAACGTTCTTAGAAGTGAAGTAGATTGAGTAGGATGATATTTGTTAAAAATGGTGACTGCATTATCTACGAATATCTCGATCGATTTCCATGATCCTGTCGTAAACTTGCAAATCATAAAGTTGCTATGTTTTTTTACTATTTCCTGCTGCAACCCAGCAGACTGAATTTTCCAGGAAAGATAATGGTAGAAATCACTCCTCATATCAGTTGATTGAATCTCCTTATCAATCAATTCAGTGATCTCAATCCTTTTTGTATTATGATTTTTGCATTCTATATCATTTCTCGAATCTCTCGACAATCAGGATCTACCCCCTATTCAATTCAAAAGTCAAATGAAAAAATTGGATGTTCGTCTTTGTTTCGACATTCCTTGAATCTAGCCATTTGCAGTTGCATCGTCAACGTAATCAGCTATTGTTGTGCACATAAGTATTGGCAGGATTTATACCAGATAATGCTGTGATTTTGCCACCTAATGGGATTATCATACCATTCATGTCCTCCAACATCATTCCTACGTATGTGTGATTTGGATCAGTTGGCTTTCCAGGCAAGACATCATCAGCCAATGTTGTAACATATTTTACATTTCCTTCCTTGCCAATTTGATCCATAACCTTACTAGGAAATACTTCTGAACCAAATAGTGCAGGCACTTTCTCGTTTCTTATTTGATCTATCAGCTTTGCTACTTCTTGTGGCCTTGGCTCTCCAAAGTCCGATGGTTGAACTGCGCCTATGACAGTCATACCGTATCGTGGTGCAAAATATGCCCAAGAATCGTGATATGTAAGCAATTTTCTATTCTGAGGTGGAACTGTTTGGACTGCACTCTTAATGCCAGTATCCAACTTCTTTAGTAAAGTCAGATAATTGTCTGCATTAGTTTTGTAATATGCTGCATTTGCTGGATCCATTTGGATGAGCTTATTTTTTGTCAGATTAGCATAATTCATAGCATTTGCAACATTTAGCCAAAGATGGGGGTTAGGATCTCCCTTTTCTTTGGGAAAGCTAAAATCATAAATCCATTGATTTTTGTTTATTGTATTATCTGCAAGTTTAAGGAGTTGTTGATTTGGATTATGTGCCCTAGATGCGTTTGAAACCTTTTCCACACCTGACTCTAAATGTAGTCCATTGATGATCACTAAATCTGCATTCTGCACCTTTACAGCTCCAGATGGAGTAAGTTCAAACGTGTGTGAGTCAACGCCATCAGGAATTAGTTGAGTGAGTCTTATTTTATCTCCTCCTATATTTTTCACTATGTTGGCTATAGGAGCTACCGAGGTGACGATGTTAAGGACCTTCGCATTTGTAGGTTTATTTGTTGCACTTGAGCTAGTGGAATTAATACTGACTGCGAATGTGGCACTTTTCATATTATGTACCTGGGCGCCATACACTATGGCCGAGTTGCAAACAAGAATCGATGCCATAAATAGCATTCCAATTGAGAGCATAAGTCGATTAGATATCATTCCATATTACTTGAGAAATGAGGTATTAAAAGTTTTACAGATAGTAATAAACACTATTAATATGAGTGTAAATATTAGTATGACAGCTTTGCTACTATCGTCTACACCGGCACAATAAATTATAAAATCAAAGTTTATCAACTAATATCAATAATGTATCGTCAAAATCGGCTGATTTATACTACTGGTTAAGCTCGCTAATGTTTAGAATTCACAATAATTCAATTAGATATTTGCACATTCATCCTTGAATCGAGGGCATATTGTTTTCAAAATATGTTAGTCTGCCTCGTAAAACAAATCAGTACGAACAAAAAAATAAGGTTATAGATACATCAATAATATCTGACCGAATATTAAAACATTACTATTACTTAATACTCCATATTACTAGGATAACTATTTGTAAGACTCACTCGTAATCTTTCAACGTAATTAATCTAAAGATTTTCGAAAAGATAATTGAAAACATTAAGTGAAGATCACATTACTTGCATATAGTATAATTAGACATTCTGTCAGTTAGGAACAATGAATTAGATTCATTGAAGTATAAAGCTTCTAATACACTAACAATAAAGAGACATTGAAGAGTTCAGAGGATACATTGGTACATTGTGATTGTGGCCATACCCCCGTAAGAATGTATTCAAAAAAGATGTGAGTGTTGCACAGAAATTATTCATCATCACAATAGTCAAGACTAATTTATTTATGTAATAAATCAATATCTATGTCTACATTATTTATTTCTGATAAATTAATAAGCCCTGTTAACTTAGCGATAAAGATATAGCTGCGAATATTCTCTAATATTCAATGAGATTATTTGAACGTGAGAGGGCATCCGCAGAGGTAATACTGTACGCATTATACTTGTATTTTCTAGGTTTAAGTTTCAGAAATACATCCAAAGCAATCCAACCATTTGGAAAAGAGGGAGGAGGAAGGAGCCATGTTGTTATATGGAAATGGGTTCAGAGATTCAATCCCAGACGTATATATTGTTGTAAAAGAGTAGCAGCTTTTCTAATTGATGAAACCATGGTGCAGATTGGTTCTGACCAGGCTTGGTTATGGATTGCAGTAGAACCAATACACAGACAAATCCTAGGAGTTTACATCTCAAAACATAGGAATATGATCATTGCTGAATCATTTCTAAGATCTTTAATCTAGATTTATGGAAAGCATACTGTATACAGTAGTGATGGTGGAACATGGTAGCCGGAAGCATGTATATCAGTAGGACTACAGCAACATAGATTGCACTCACCATACGAAAAGAGTATAATTTAAAGAACGATAGAATATCTAAAGGATAGAACTGAAGCATTTGATGATTATTATCGATGTATGAGAGACGGAGCATGCAAAATTAGACATGTTTACAAGTGGCTCATCTTCTTCATATTTATGCACAATAGCGTTATCAGATCTAGTATTAAATTTGACGATCTAAGGAGGTGGAAGTTTGCATAAGTTAACAGGGCCAATTAATACCTCTAATGCATCAATAGTTACCGATATTCGATGGTCAGAGATCGCCTTATTCAGCCAATTGCAAACTAATCCTTATTACGAACTCAAACTCATGCAATTGTCTCCATTATGCTGAGGCATAGTTACTACTTGTGTCATAAGGTTCTAAATATTATCTAATGATTACCGCTCTATTGGTAGATACAATCCCATCATATAAGAACTCAAAATGTGGTCATAAAGTGAAGTTTCAGACTTTTAATACCTCGATTTTCAGACAAATACTTAGTTAGTTCCTTTATTTTTTTGATCTCGCCCCTTACCATGATGGTCTCCAAGCAATTGTCTCCCTCTAAATGCAGATGAGTAGTTGCACCTATAACATCTTGATATTCATGTTGAATCTGAATAGATTTTTCATCCTGATCATAGACATGATTGTCGTAGACTATAATAATCGCACCCGCTCCTGACTGTTTATCTTCCGTATTCCAAGTATAATCGTTCACAAATGTATGGATCGCAGTTTGGAGTGCTTTGGATCTGTCTGTGTACCCAGATTTTAACATACTTTTATCGAACTCTATTAATAGTTTTGTTGGTAATGACATACTTATCCTAGTCAAAGGTTCTCTTTTTTTAAGATCACTAAGCAAATGTTTCTTTTTCAATTTCGTATTTAATATACAACTAAGGCCTTTAAATTCATTAGCTTGGATAATTAAACCGATATTTTTTACGGTAATCTGATTAATCTTCTGACACGAAATGATGGTGTCAATTTATGTGAAAGTATGATAGAATATGCTTTGTTGCATGATTTATTGTGTTGTAAGTATTGATTATTTGACCAATCTGCATTTAGCTTACCAGTAGTAATTGTGTTATAATATGATTGACCGGCCTTCCTATAATCAATCACTAGTCAGACATGGTCAGGTACTCCTCGATTTTGACGTACTTAATGGTTGGGATCATGAATTATCTCTAATGAATCATGGTAAGGTTGGTGAACTATATGCCTACCCAGATTCATTTATTCAGCTCTTGGGTTATGAGAGCATATTTCCATCTACCATAAAGACAAACACAGGGTGTAGTCATAGCTCATGAAGTACTAAAGTACCATTCATATCAGATGATAGTACTATTAGTAGACGTCTAAACAGACTAGATTTCAAAATCAATGAAGGATTATTAGGAAATGATATTGTCATTGCTTTAGACAGTACTGGCATTAAAGTAGCTAATCGTGGAGAATGGATGCGGCATAAATGGCATGTTAGAAAAGGTTATCTATAGATACGTATGGCAGTTGACATCAAGAGGAAAAGAATCCTTTCTCTGGAGGTGACAAGTGAAGAGGTACATGATGGTAAGATGTTAAGCAAGTTAGAAGGCAATGCTTCTTATGCTGGAGTTAATCGTGCCATGGGTATATTAGCAGATGGTATGTACGATAGTAATAACAATTTTAGATGTCTATCAGGCAACCACATTAAACCTGGTATAAAGACAAGAAGAAGTAATTCCAAGGTTAGACCGACTAACTGTTATGCTAGGAATATGTCTGCAATAAGACAACAAGCACATCTCAAAAGATGGAAGCGTAGAGTGAATTATGGGTACAGATTGATGGCAGAAACTGCCTTTTCATCAATTAAAAGGATGTTTGGTGAACATGTAACAGCTAGAAAATTTCTTAACATGGTGTAGGAGATTCTTCTAAAAGGCAAATCTGTACAACATGCTCAATCAAATGGCATAATTATAACCATCTACATAAACGAATCAACTCCTAATTGATAATGCAACAGAAAAGTATTAGGAAATGGTTGTAGACAAAAACTATCCTGAAATAGTGCAGCAAATTTCTGCTGTTCACGCAGCATCATATCAAGCAGTAGTAGTTATGCTTCAGGACTTGGATTAGCATTATGTTAGCCAAATTGCAGATAATATGGGGAAGAATATATCTATTGAACTAAAAGATACGGTATCAAGGATTCTAAGTTATTTAATTTGATGAATTTTAATGATTCTTATAAAAATATCCTTATGATGTCAGAGTCTCAGGAGTACTATTCACTACCATGGTGTTCGCCTTTCGCATGTTCATGTGTGTGAGTTGTCCCATCTTCGTGTGAATGTGAATGTTCATGATCTATTTCACTACCATGGTGTTCGCCTTTCGCATGTTCATGTATGTGAGTTGTCCCATCTTCGTGTGAATGTGAATGTTCATGTTCATCTGACATATTATTATCATAATATGACACGCCTAATTTTAACTATTTGTAATATGGACACTCTGGAGTCTGATATCCTGCCTGGCGTTTAGAATTAAACGCTGAATTAACTAACTGACATTAGTAGTGAACGGATAAATCGACTGACAATAGATTTGCATCAAATTCTACCCACAATCAATTTGACTTCTTTTGCACGCTCACACAACTGATTAATCACATAAAACCATTTCCTGGTTGTGTTCACTATTACCTAACAAAGAAATTGCGGTATTACACAGGACTTTCTGGCTTGTATTTCAAACAATGACAAGACATATTGATTTTTTATTTTGCTAGACTCACATTAATTTAAATGATCTCTTGAATGTCTGTTACCGTCACTTTCCTTGAGCTTGGCAGCAAGGGTCTATCCTATATGGAGGGTATCAAGTCTATCTCCATAGGATTCCTTATGGAACTAGATATTGGAATAAGAGCTATTTGATATGAAAAGCAACAATAATGACAATTGCTTGAAAGTATTGAAGCAATGACCATTCATTAGAACTCTTTTGTAGTAAAATTCATCTTATCTCCCTATTCATCACTATCTTCGAGATAGAGTTAATTAGGAAGATCATTGTGGTTTTAGGTGAAAACAAAGTGGTTGGTGGTCAATATTTTGACCCTCGATTCAAGCGGATCCTATGGTACCTGATTGGAAGTACTAAAGGAGGAGTCAATAGAGCAAGGATTCTGGAATTGATTAATTCTCATCCTGCCAACCCTAACCAAATCTCAATCGAACTAAAGTTGGATTATAAAACTATTATTCATCATCTTTCTGTTTTGGTACAGAATGGCCTGGTCATCACTGACAATAAAGAGTCTTATGGTGCAACATATTTTCTAACACCATTAATGGAAAAGAATTACGATTCCTTTATGGAGGTACTGGTTAAAATTGGGAAAAAGTAAATTAGGCATGGGAGGTCGCAAATTCATATCGTTATGGTAATGATAGATTTTATGCTAGCTGCAGCCGCAGCTGCTCTAATTAATATAGGCTTGCTAGGTGGCCTTATCGCTACTTATGTCCAGAATATGCGATTGATAAAATCATACTTTACCATAGGACTTGTACTTGTTGCTTCATTATTTATGGCACAAAATATAGTCATTGTTATCTTTTGGTCCAAATTATATATCGCAGGTCCTTCAATAAAAAACATAGTCGATGCTGCAGCGCCGTACCTCTTCGTTATCAATGTTGCACAATCTGCTGCCCTTGCGGTGTTACTATGGATCACTAGAAAATAAATAAAATACTTGATTCCCTTCATCAGAACAAAATAAACTAATCAAGAAAATCAAAAATCGTTAGAAATGGATCCGCGTTTGTAGTATCTAATGTTTTTACAGATTGGGGTCTAATTTGGGTCTAATCTGGGAATTTCTATTAATATCATATGAACGTCGTGCAGTCAATGACACATACTTATTGTAGAAGTACAATAACAAACTCAAGAATAAAAAGAACAATTACTAGTACAACACCTTTCAAAGGAAAAACCTCAAAGACAAAGACAAAAATGATAGGAGTAATCTCGTCGATGCTCTTGCTCACCCTAGCAATTTTTTCAGTTGCGGAGGGAAATTCAATGGTCTTAGCTCAGCAACAGCAAAAAGAACAACAACCTATGTCAATGATGTCGATGCCTTCATCTCTACCACAGCCTAATTCAAATGGAACATTGCTCAAAGCTATCGGAACGGAAGCACTTTTTGAGCCCGCCGCTGGTCTGAGCAACGTTTTTGGCCCAAAAGGACTGTTTCCATTTACTAATACATTCACATGTGCAAATGCTATCACTTGTGGAGTATCAGCTGGCGATGATTCCAAATTCATTGGAACCTTTGAAGAAGGTAACAAGAAACAGATGACTTCGTACGAAGCCACCTATACCTCACCAGTCACATATGGACCACAACAAATTAAAGGACACACTTACAAAATCACATTGACAGATACGAACTGGAATAGTCCATCTGCGGCAAAGCCTACAAGACAGGCAGACTTTACAAACCTAGTAAATAACGTTGGATTTAATCAAATTCAACACGGTGCTTCGCATGTGGATAGATCTGATGTGCCACAGCTATTCGATAATGCCTTTCTTTATGGTCACGCAAAAGTAACAGACATAACTAATGGAAATAATACAGTGGTTGCAAATGATATATTTACACATGTGATGGTCGCACACGTAATGGATGAAAAAGCTTATTATACAAATATGAAAGATGTTGCAAAAAGCCCAACATTGGTATTGTTGTTTGCAGTAAACATTCCCAGTGGTACTGTTTTACCAGGTGTAGGTATGTTAACTCCAGACAAAGCGCAGTCGTTTACACCTTTGGCAAACGATGCATCTTTAAAGAATCCACCACAATTCGATTATTCGGTCAAAATACCTGAACCAAGAACAGGATCAATAAAGGCTCCATTATCACAATCTACTACATGGCCAGTCGATAATCCAAAGCAACCCTTGTTTTTCACCTTCTTAGTGTTCCAGAAGGCCAACGTTAATTATGCGAACCCTAGCAGTACAAACGCTGGTACCATGGCAAGAACTGATTGACAACTGACCTTATAAAGCAAGTATCCTACCTTTTTCTTTTTGCGATGTTATTTAATGTAGAAGATGTTATTGGTTACTGCTCTCAGCAAACTCATGATTCAAAAATGGCTTTGATATTTAGTACCATGACAACAATAACTTGATAAGATCTGTTTTATATTATTAATGCAATCTCTTTATTTCAGATGGATCTAGTTTTTTTTGCCTTAAAGTTCCTGAAAAAATACTAGTCATAATGCTGCTGTTCGATCGTTAGCTGTTTAGCCAGCAAGGCATTCAAGCTGGAAAGGGACAAATCAATACTAGCAAAGGATGTTATCATTGAGTTATACTATGGTTAAGAATTGTGTACGTTAGAGTTGTATATTAGAGGCGAGCTAAATTCACAATAATCTTTGCTCAACTCATCCTCTACATTCAGGTACTATCATAAGTTACACTCATCAATTATAATTGCTTCACTAATGGAATTAATAGTATCTTGCTGTCAAAGTAGTAGCATAGTAAAATACATTTTGACATATGTGGTATAATGCATATTGCTTTGAAACTGCATTATCTGGCTCTATCATCGCATATTTAGGTATTTCGATATCATAAAGCTTTTCTACAAGCCCCAAACTAACTATAGACATGGTTGGGAACGAACTGACGCTACCATTTGAAGTGGCTTACTCTGAAAAGCCGGGCAAGAAATCAAAAAGTATGAAGAGACTGGCCGTCATCGTAAAGCCAGAACACGTTGCGGAAATTATAGCTTCGCTTAAAGAAATAGGTCTAGAAGCGACAATATATGATGTAAAGGGTGCTACAAAGGAGAAGGAAAGAATTGCATCTGGTAGAGGAAGTGGTACATTCGAGCTTTCTTATACAACTAGGAAAGTTGTAGCCACAGTAGTAAATTCAGACAATGTTGATCAAGTCGTAGAGAAAATGAAAAAGGCTTTGGCCGGTGAGAAAGCAGTTGTCATGATTTCACCAGTAGAGGATCTTGTCTTGATCTAGAACATCAGAGCATTTTACTGCCTTTGTTATCTAGAGTCAACGGAATAGTTAACGTGAATTGTGTGTGATATCAATTTTTTTGTGGTTATGTTCATGTTCACTCTTTTCTATTTATTCTGTCAATCATTCATATCAACAAATATATTCGACCAAAGTTACTGTTAGTGTCATAATATGATTCAATCAACAACAGTCATGTTGTCGAATTGTGGTTTTAGCTAAAGACTTGTATAACTATCAAATCCGCAGCCATGTTTCACATATTAGAATCACAATCCAAATATCGCTAGCGCATTAACCATTCGTTTACTCTACTTCGTTCAAAGTCGAGTTTCTTTTGATAATACTCTTCTGATGGCTGCTCAAGCCTAGTAGTAGGACCTACTTCGTTATAAAAATCAGCATAGATGTATCCCGCCTTCATATCTCCAATTTCCATAAAACAAAAGCCTTTACCATCGAACTTGAAGTGTGCTTCATCATCGCCGCTACTGTTATTTCTGATCTCATTGATAATTTGTAGACTGACTGCCTTTGCTTCGCCCTCTGCGAAAATTCCTGCTTTTGGGATGGTTGTGTTTATATCAAGTCTAATCTCTGTTACGTCCCCTATTGCAAAAACGTTGTTGTGTTTTGTCCTAAGGGTGAATTTGTCGACGTTGATCCAACGTTGATCTCCTTCCAAAAGATTAGAATTCTTTATTACCTGAGGAATTTGATGAGGCGGAATCACTACTAGCACATCATAGGTTGTCTTGTTACCATTTTCAAATTCAATTGTTTTTTTATCCAATACTTTTTTAATTTTGTGTGAAGGATGGAACTTGATGTGGTTGTCATTTAGTAAGTTGACAACATCTTGACTCATTTGTGGTCCAGCTACAGGCAATGCAATTGGTGTTGGTACATACATGTCTAACTCTATGGAATCTCTTGTTCCATTCTTAACTAAGATGTCATTTAATAATAATGACACTTCATAAGGTGCTGGTGGGCATTTGTATGGCAGATCCGCTATACACACTACTATACGGCCATTTTTTATAGAAAGTATTTTTTCCCGTAGATGTGTAGCCTGTTTTGGATCGTATACATTAAAACAACTTTCATGATTATACTCAAAGCCGCTGATTCGTTCTGGTCCAAGTTCTGCACCTAAAGCCACTATCAAGTAATCATATTTTAGTTTATCATGGCTAGTCCTAGTAGTAACACTCTTTTCAGAGGCATCAATGCCTGTGATCTCCTCATTCAAAAATTTAATTCCCTTTTTCTGTAGATTATCTAAAGCAACTTGAGAACCCTCTAATTTTCTGCTTCCACTTAGTATCCACAAATTCACAAGCCCCATCATAAAATATCGGCTTTTATCAATTACAGTTATTTCACATTCTTCCTCTCGAAGGCCCTTTCGTATTAAGTTGGCTGAAACTAATCCTCCGAAGCCTCCTCCCAAAATTAAAACTTGTTTTGCTGTAGCCACAAATTAAAGTGAGAATGCTAGCTTTTAAGCACTATCTATTTCTAATCCTGCCCCAAGCCATTAAGCATTCTTAGTTGATGGCTATTACAACTTTATACATGCATTCAACCTACCGGTTCATTTGGCCAATCCCATTGATATTTGTCAGAACAGTTCCCCCTGATACTCCAGATCACTAAAATCAAGGGTATTTTTATACCCGCTTTCTAGCATTTGTTCGATTGTCTTGTACGAAAAGTCAAATATTTTGTTTGAAATAGTGTGTTCATCATTTCTGCGATTTACTCTTACTATTTTGCCTATTTCATACTGTCCTATTAGCATATCTGAATATTTTCTGGTTCGGAGTGCCAGGCCATGATTTACAGTATTTCTGTCCAATAGGGCATTTATGACATCATCTTTTATACCATGATCTTTTGCAATCTTGATCAAGTCTCTTGCTAAATCTACATAATCAGATACTAATAATAAGGCCTGTTCCTCACGTTCCGTTCTGTCCGAGAAAGTGATGTCAGCATTTCTATTTACGATCCCGTCTCGGTCCCAGGGAATTATGTTTTGTTTAACCGGATGAACATTGACTATACCGATATTCAGCCTTGGAACAGTGTTTTTGAAGCCCTTTCTCTTGAGCCAATAAAGTCGATGGAGCACAACTACCTGCGTAAGCGGAGTGTTGCTCATTATTCCTCCATCCCAAAAGTAACGAACATTTTTTTCATAATTAGATGAGGAGTTATTGTAGCTTTCGACTTCTAGTCTACTATAGCCAAAGTTGAGTGGTACTGATGCACTAGCAATAACTTGGTCAGCCGTAATACCATCGTTGTACCTTATAATATGAGTGAATCCCACTTCCTTTCCATTTTTTACGATATATTTTCCATACTCGGATTTTCTTGAACCATCCTCTTTTTCGTAACTATCAAACACTACAGGAGCACCTTCTGCTACATCAACACTGACTAGTATGAGTCTCGGTTGTGTCAATGATGCTTTTTCATCGAACGTTGTTGCTATTGGAAATTTTGCGAATTTCTCCAAACTTCTCTTTAACGGACCATTATCAAAACGATACCATATATTTGATGGATCGAAAAATTTACTATCAAGCTGTGGCAGTAATGGGGAGAATACGGTAGGTACACCCATGACTGAAAACTCTTTTGTCGTATAATATCGCCTTGCAGCTTCTCCTGTGGCTATATTACGATTAATAGCGGTGTGTAGGAAATCCCACCAATTTGTAAAACCAGGAAGCTGGTCCAATGATGATTCCTTTGACAAATAATCCCAGAACTCTTTTAGTCTCTCAGCAGAACCATCCCATGTATTATTCTCTATCACATAACTTACTAGCACTGCAGAATTTATTGCACCAATAGAAGTTCCGGCTATAATATCGAGAAGTGGTTTACCTTCAAATCCTCTTTCCCTATCTTGTTTGGTGACAAATTCATACAATGCCTGAAACACTCCTGCCTCATATGCTCCTAGCGAACCGCCACCTTGAAGGACTAATACCCTCTGGAAATCTGGTACCTGCACCATGTATTATGTAAGTCATAAGAGAACTAATTATGTTTGCCTGCTGGAAATATTGTTGATTGCTGCTTTAGTCATTCTAAAGCCCAGTTCAGGGAGATTTTGAGGTGTTTTATACTTGTTGCTGGGATAACACACTATCGACGTGGCAAACCCTATTCTAAATAGAACAGGCAACAAAAGGAAGTAGCCCAAAATGAAGTCACCCAGAACCTTTCAGATCAAATTTGAAATGTCCAGTCCTCTTAAAGTCTACATTGCACTCATATGACTATAGTAAATAATTACTGAAGATAGTTTTACCAATTCTGATGATATAAACTTATATATTTTCGGCATTAATCAGATCTGAGCAATGTTTAAAATCAGCTTCCCATCTGGTCGTAAGATTGTACCTGCCCTAATTGTTGTTGATATGCAGAACGGGTTTGTTAGCATAGGAGGCTCATATCATAAATTAGGAATGAACACTTCCAATTACAGGGAGATAATCCCAAGGCTTAAAAATTTAATCGGGTTTTGTAGGAGTATGGATATTCCCATCTTTTATACTGAAGCAGTAAAGGAATCAAGCGGGATCGACGTTCTGACAAATATTCATAACTTTCTACCAAAAACTAGACAAGAACGATTGAAGTTTCCTATATGCATCAGAGGAACATGGGATGGGGTTACGATTGACGAATTAAAACCTAAAGAACACGATCCCGTAGTTATAAAACGGAGAGATTCTGCTTTCCAAGACACAGAACTGCGAGTCTGGCTCCAGAGCCAAGGGATAAATTTACTATTTTTTGCTGGTATTGATACTTCAATTTGCGTGGAGACATCATTAAGGGAAGCGTTTAACTTGGGATACGATGTTGGATTGATTTCTGATGCCACGGCATCAGGATTTCAGAAACATTATGAAACCACATTAGAAAGAGTAAGGGATTACTATGGATTAGTTATGAACATAGACAGATTCAAGAAGGCAATTACTAATCTTGAAAAAATAAGAAAAGGTGAGATAGATTTGCGTGATGTACCAGAAGAGACGTTGAATGCATTTCTAGATGAATTTAACCTATTGGATCCTAGGACATTTGTTCTCACTAAGATAGGCGCCTAATTCTTAGCCTTCTTAACCCAATGCTGAGATGAAACACAATGCATTAAGTCAGAATCAAAATATTTTTACATACTATTCCAAATATTGAAAAACATTTTAGTTGCTTTAACTAAAAACTATCCGAAAACTCCTGCTCTTCTGTAAGTGATCCAAGCACAAGCATAATGCAACATGGCAATATGGTTCTCTAGCTTTTTCTCCGATCTAATTAACAACCGTCTAAATCTGTTCATCCAAGAGTGAGTTCTTTCAACAACCCAGTGTCTAGCTCTGTATCCAGGTATCACTTTGCTTCTTCTTTTTTTCTCTCCTCTTAATGGGATACGAATTGTATATCCATACTCTTCCAGTAATCCGTATACTTCTGGAAAGTCTTAACCCTATCAAGACGTATGTGCTGCTTTGATCTGATTGTTGGCTCAGGTCTATAGAATACTACTATACTCTGAAGTATTGCTTTACTCATTTTAATGTCATGTCTGTTAGCACCATCATCTACAGATAGATTAAGTGGTAATCATTTACCATCTATCTATATACTACGTTTAGTACCTGATTTACTTATGTCTGTGTCAGTGATTTGGTCCTGTGCTTTTTCCCCCAAGAGGTGCCCTTGTAAAAACACCATCCATCCATAGCCTGCCATTTCCAGTTTATTGTATTAGTTCTATCGTTTACTGACAATCCATCCATCCACATACGCCTGAATACACCTGCTTTCCTCCACTCCTGGAATCTATCATGTACAGTACTAGAAGCACCAAGACTTCTAGGTATAGCATTCCACTGACAGTCTGTACGTAGAATGTAGAATATAGCAAGCATAGTCTTCCTGTCATCCATTCTTGGACGACCAGTCTTCTTTTTCTTCCTATTACGTATTGATGTTGACGGAAGCAATGTAATGATCCTATCCCATATATCGTCAGATATGGAGTAGGAGAAATCAACAACTGTGCCCTCTGAGATCGATGTATATCTCAAAGGAAATTGCAATACAGATTAGCTTTATCGATTAAAGGCAGTTTTAATATAACTCTATTAAAATCAACTAGTTTTCGGATAGGTTCTTAGATGATGTTTTGCAAATCATATAAAGGCAGATAATCCACTATGTGCAGATACAGTTATATAAGTGCATATGCACATATTGTGAGTATATGTCATCTAAGATGTTAGCCGCGGTAATTCCATCAGTAAATGCAAAGTGAGAAGTCAAAGAAGTCACAACTCCGCAACCTGAAGTTAATCAAGTGCTCATGAAAATCCATGCAAGCGGTATATGCTATACAGATGTACATGCTACTCAAGGTGCCCTAGGAGTGAAATACCCTTATACAATTGGACATGAACCTGCAGGAGAAATGGTGGAAGTAGGTGAAGGTGTAACTACACGAAAAGTTGGCGACAGAGTAGGAGTACCTTGGTTACAATCAACGTGCGGTAGATGTGAATGGTGTCAGCGTGGTAAATCATTCTTTTGTTCTAATCACATAGCAACTGGTATCAATATTCCTGGTGGTCATGCTGAATATATGATTGCATATGCTGATGCCACCCAGCTAATATCAAACGAATCATCATATGATCAAGCTGCACCTATATTTTGTGCAGGTTACGCAGTATATAGTGGATTGAGAGCTGCCAATCCGAAACCGCATGAGCGTATTGCTGTAGTTGGCATAGGAGTACTGGGCCATCTTGGAAATCAATACTCCAAAGCTGCTGGTTTTGAAACTATTGCTGTTACCCATTCGAAAGATAAAGAAGAAATAGCATACAAGCTTGGAGCTGACAGTGTTGTTTCAGATGGAGAAGTATTGATAAAGGATGGAAAAGGAGCAGATATAATACTTGCTACGAGTAATTCCTATAAAGCAACTGCAGATGCAATTAAAGGTATAAGGCCAGATGGACGTGTAATATTAATGGGAGTTTCATCGAAAGAGATTCTGACAGTCTCTCCAGAGATCTTATTTAAGCGTGCTCGTATTATAGGTTCCACACAAAATGATAGAGAGCATCTATATGAGGCATTAGACTATACAGGAAAAGGTAAAGTGAAGGTAATGACTGAAGTATCTCCATTAGAAGATATTAGCAATGCATATGATAAGGTAGCTAATGGAAACGTACGGTTTAAGGCTGTGATAAATCCTACCAAGTAATTAAGAAGTCTTGAATCACTTATTAATTCATATGTTCATGCATTCATACATGCATTCATTCTCATCGATCAGGTGAACAAGCACTCAATCCAAGTGAGCTTGAACCTCGACAACCTAACCATCAACTAACGAATCATGTTATCGAGCAGATTCTTTGAGCATACATTCTTCCAATCAGAGGAGTAGACGTAGTAGTCATCTGTACAATAGTAGTATCACCTAAAATGTATATGTGATCTATCTTCAGTATTACTGAATCTCCTTTTGGAATCCTAACTAAGCATTCAAATGCATGCTTTAAACAGTCAGATTTACTATTATACAAACCAGCTAGTAGGTGTGTTCCCAGTCAGTTCGCGTTCTATATTCAAAAAAATCAGTTCCATCAATCTGCTGTACTACTAAAGTCCGAAACTGGATTGTCTTCTAGTCTATGCCCCCTTTTTATTTTTTGCCTCATAATCTTATTCTTTCATTTGCTAACAGATACATCACCTCCTTGTAGTCGAACTTAATTTGCTGCAATTCATTGCAAAAAATACCTTGTCCGTAAATAACAGAAGCAGGATAGATGAACTATGCTAGATCAAAAATCAAACTTGCCAACAACGATAACTACTAGCACTAATCTTTTATCACAACGTTCGATAGTATTGGGCCTCATTACTTTGGCCCAGTTCATGGTAGTAGTAGATGCAACTATTGTGCAGGTTGCGTTACCATCAATCGGAAGAGAATTCGGGGTACATGTCAATGGATTGCAATGGATAATTACTGCTTATGGCTTGACTTTGGCTGGTTTTTTGATGCTTAGTGGGCGTGTGGGAGATATTTACGGTCATAGAAGGTTGTTCATTATAGGAGTTCTACTGTTTTCGCTTGCATCATTAACAGGAGGACTTGCTCATTCTGAGATCGTTTTGATCCTTGCAAGAGTAATTCAAGGACTAGGCGCTGCAATGGCTTCTGCAACAGGACTATCAATTCTAGCCACAGCCTTTCCTGAAGGCAAAGAAAGAAATCGTGCACTAAGCGTCTTTTCAACGGCTACAGGTTCAGGTTTTGCGGCCGGAATGATCCTAGGTGGCCTGATCACAGCAACATTAGGGTGGAGATGGGTATTTGACATTAACGTACCAATAGGTGTCGCCGTATCCTTGCTATCCATTAAATACATTTCAAGTACGATGAGGCAAACAGGTTCCCACAAAAACAGACAGCATCATTTAGATATTTTCGGGGCGTTGCTAGTAACAGCCGGGCTAATGTTATTTGTTTATTCTCTCAATATTGTACAAAATATTGGTGTTGGTTCTACTCAAACACTTGAGTTTCTGTCATCGTCAGTAATAATCCTAATTGCATTTCTTTTGATTGAGTATCGCTCAAAAGCACCTCTTATACCCCTTAGATTTCTAAGAAGAGGCTCAATCTTTGGGGCAAACATAATAGCCTTGCTACAGGTAGGGCCGTTTGTAGGAATGGTGTTTATTATTACTTATTATCTTCAGCAGGTGCGCGGCTACTCTGCGCTTTCAGCTGGCCTTGCGTTCATTCCTATGGGTTTTGTGTTTCTTATTATTTCTGGATTTTTATCAGTACGATTGGTAAATCGATTCGGTGTCAAGCCACTCTTAATTTCAGGGATGGCTTTGCAGACTATTGGCTATCTATTACTTTCACAGATCTCCATTGTAGAAAACTTCATTGGCGGTTTGCTCGGACCAATGCTAATCATAGCATCTGGAACTGGCTTAGGCTTTACTGCAATCAATATAGCCGCGCTTACTGGAACTAAGAAAGGAGAAGAAGGCCTTGCTTCTGGATTGATTAACACTTCTCGCCAAATCGGTGGCCCAATAGGTCTAGCAGTACTATTGACGGTCGCGAATTTTGAAAGTCCAGCTGCAACAGGACACTCGGTGGTACAATCAGCAACAGTGGCAATGGTAACTGGATTTGGTTATGCATTCTTGGCAGCCGCATTACTTACGACGATAGGAATTATCTTTGCGGTTTCACTTAAACAAGAAAGACGTTGTCATGCTGGACTAGCCGCAGCCACAGTTCATCACAGCTAAGGGTGCTCTGAACTTTTGGACGCACACAAGTGGCATCAGTCACACTTCTATAGTGACAGAGTTTTCTGTTGAACTTAATTTCGGTTCCATATCGATCAGTTCAAAGAGAGCTTTTGCATAAGCTTTGACAAAAATTGAACCTTTATCACCATAGGTATGAATTAATGTGATTACTCGTTTTCCACCCGGTGAAACAACTTCACTACGCTCAACAAAACTGGAGTAATCTGCATAGTTGTTAAGATACTCTAGAACGCTTGTGAGCGACATTGTCCCATATTTAGCAAGAATAATTACTCTCGAGCTATTTTGAGCTACCTCTCTTGCCACTCCAACGATTTCATTAGCCGGGGCGGCATTTAGAATCTTCCTGAAGGTTACTTTGGAAATTTTTATCATGCCAAGTCTCTGGAAGTAACGATCAAAGTTAGCGTAGAACATGAAAAGTTGATTCACAAGGGTGTTTAAGCTTATGTCGCGTTTCTTGGCTTCCTCCTCAAGGGCTAAGAATGCCCGCTCATTGATCCTAAAGGATCTAGTAACTGTTTTTTCTGGCATGTTTGATCAAATACAAGCCTATATCCTGATTCTCTTATTTCTGTTATTCTCTCTAATATGAAAAGTGTAATCAATGATTATTAATGCATTAATACGCATAAAATGGAACCTAAATGAACAAATTCATTCATTTTCATGGGACCCTCCTAATGCACTAACCAGGGATTAAGATCAAGTCATTGCAAGGTATGAAGCAGAGGGTTTTGGAGACCACCACCCAGCTAAAAATATTATAAACGCGCTGGTCAATTTCAACAAAAGAGCATAAAGCAATGCTAAGTCATTGCAAAATTATATTAGAATATGAGCCTAGAAAAAATAATAACAGTCCTGACAAACTTGATAAACTGATAAACTGATTAAGTCGCTTAGGACTCCCGTCGATAATGAAGATCCTT
>DATBGR010000299.1:0-4640 GCA_036557905.1 Nitrososphaeraceae archaeon
ATGATAGTAAAACAACAAGTAAACAAGATGTTTGGAGATGATAAACAACTACTAAAATTTGCTTTCGAAACCATAATCGAGTCCTTACTAAAGAATCCTTATAGATTACAATCATTCATGGAATATTCAATGTCAGTTGCATATACGTCTGATTCGTTATGTAATGCTAACCACAACGGAAAGTATGAAATGCATCCGAGTTTGTATAGTCAATGCTATCAATCTTCGAATTATTATTCTGACTGTACTCAAATGGAAAAACTTAGAAATATAATACTAGATGAATCTGAGAGACTTTATAATCAAAAGGTCGAAGAAGTCAAGAATCAGACTATTTGCGAAGCATCTGTATATGGGAGCAACAAAGTAATAGAAGAAAAGCAAAGCATAAAAGAATTACCACTATTAGGATCTGCAGAGTCTTAATAGTTAAGATGTTTATAGGATCACATAATTATGCGATGTTTGAATAATGAATAAATATGCCCTCAAAAAATGAAGGCCTGCTAAACACTTTTTAATCTGATATCACTCGCACGCATTTAGAATTTGGTAGTGACTATTCGATGCTTTTTCAAATAATCCTTTCCAGGTTTACTAGAATTAGAGTACTGTTATATATTTAGACTATGATCCGCTCAAATGAGCGGATTCCCCTATGATCGAACACATTAGTTATTGTCAATATGTAAGCCGAGCTAAGATGATTAAAGAATTGATTACTCAGATTTCTGCTAAACAGTGAATTATTATGTAATCCAAGTCTATGCTTTAGTAAGATAATGTTCGAATGTTTCCCTCATGATGAAGAATTAGAAAAAGGTAGTAAAAGGTGAAAATAGTGATGACTGGCCTAACAGTTTGTGACGAGAAAATCAGTGAAAGCCTAGACTTTATCCTTAGTCATTTCCAAGAGCCAATATTCCCAAGAAAAATCATGACATGGGATTTGGGCCATCAAGTTGAGATATTTAATGAACAGGAGGCATTAAGTTATTTTAAAAGTTCAAGATATGAAGATTGCAGAATAAATGCTTATCCTTCTTATACTGAATATCAGGGAATAAACAGAACACCAATAAGTTTTTTAGTAGTCGACTTAGATCTGAAGGATTTTATAAAAGAAAGACTCTTGAAAAGAGCACTAAATAAAACACTAGTAAAAATTAGAGAAAGCATTGGTGGAAATCCAACAGTTCTGTGGACTGGTAATGGCTTTCATATATATCAGCCAGTCAATGGATTTCTTTTAGAAGAATATGAAACATTTTATGAATTTACAAAATATTTCGATAAAGATTTGACTAGCCTATTCATTCAATTTGCCGAGGAATACTTTACCGATTATACTGCAGATCGTCTTCACAATCCCACTGTAAAGTCATGCTTATTAAGAATTCCAGGAAGTCTGAATTCAAAGTGTATAGTTAAAGAGCAAGATGCGGAGGTTAAATTAATACAAAAATGGGATAATAAAAGACCATCCATACAACCTTTACTACGACATTTTAGAAGATGGCTAATTCAAAAGAGAATTGACAATATCGAAGAGTTACAGAAGCAAGAGAAAAGACATGCTAGATTTCAGATTGTTGCTTCGCAAAATCAGGGATACAAGAATCGAATTAATAAGATAAAGTGGATAGAAAATGGAATACTCGAGCACCCTATACCTGACCATAGAAAATACATTATCTGGAGAATACTCTCACCATATCTATTGAATGTAAAAAAGTTATCAAGAGAAGGATCTTATTCTGTAATTAACGATTGGTTGGAAAAATGCAGTAAATTAGAAAGACTAAACTTTAATTCCAAGTTAAAGATAAAAGAAGGTCTTAAAGGAGCAAGTAAAGGATATTATCCCATTAGTCTTGAGAAGTTAAAAGAAGAAAATAAAGAATTGTATGATATAGTTGCAAACAGAGCATAGAAGGTTTAAATCAACGACATGAATGTAGAAACTTATCTAACTGCTGGAGCTATTGACAATAACCCTGCTGTGTCAATAACTTATCCAGCTTCAACAAAAAAGAAATTAAGAAGATAAAATGGTCCCTGCCAAGCTGAATAACTCCATCCAGAGCAGCCAATGTGGTATTGCAAGGTTTGATAACATAGATTAAAACTCCATAATCTTGCATAAAGATTCTGAATCTTTTTGCATAATGATAGATAGGTCTTGTATATTTTGTTGATCGTCTATGCGTATAAAATGGGGACCATTTCTAAACTGGAACTCGTGGATCTAACCTTCGCGTAGGATCAAGAAAACGCCTCTGTTGCAGGAAAGGAGTTCGATTATTACTTACACGATGACGAAATGTCATTAGACATGAACTACCCGCGCAGGTTTTCTGCGCGAGGGGTAAGACTCAGTACCATGTCCAATAATTTTGAGATTTTGAACCTCAGTTTCTAAAATACAATATAACCTAGGTCCGGTGCTGGCTGAACTGTGGTACTAGTTGCCATTGCTGGTCTATTCCTGCTTATCTACTATTCAATCAATCATACAATAACATAGGAATGTTTGTGGCTAATTTTCCTATACTATAGGACGGCTCTGGCAATGCAATTTGCTATATTTTGAGAAATGTCTGCGCTGACCCCTGGAACATCCACAAAGAAACCTTGCACAATGCTGATCGCAGTGGCTGGACTATCCCCATTTGAAACTATATTTTCTAGGAACGTACACAATTGTTCAATTGTGTTTATTTGAACCCCAAAGGTTTCCATCGAGCGGAACTGAAGAATACTCTCAAAATCTGACTTCTGAGTAACGTTAAGGGTATCAAAGCATGCTGTACAGTTTCCTCTTGTTGACGTTAATGGTGGTTGCGTTGTTGTAGTTGACCGTTGCACTTCGATTGTTGGATTTGCATTTTGGACAGTTGTCGGTGTTGATGCTTGGCCGGATTTTCCTTGCTGTGACACTGTGCCCCCACAATTACCGTTACTTATCATATTATCGTTAGTATTAGAATCAGATACAGGGTTTAGACATGAATTACTAACAGATGCTGCTTGACTAAAGTCACCGCCGGTATGCCTTGCATATCTTGCAAATGCGATAGGCGTTGTGACTACAGTAGCAAGTAAAATTAATGAGATTATTAATGTTAAGTTGACCCTATTCACGCCGCGATATGACTTCCAAAAGTAGATTATATGGAATAGGTGGAATAGGAACTCTAGTTAAATCCTAGTTATCTTCTTCAAAAAATGAATAGTGCAATGTTATTAACTATGAATTGTCTGTGTTAGAAAAAAAAGTTTGCTAATACTTTAACAAATAGGATTGACAAAAAATTCGTAAAAATAAAGGCTGAAACTGAATTAGAAAAAATATCAATGGAAGGCTAAAAATAATCCAGCATCCAATACGACCCATCTGGTAGGAATAGTGCGGTAACATAGCGACTGTAGCAATCCAGGTTACGAAAAATGATACTATAGAAGATATGATATAGAAGTTATAATTCATAACATCCGGGCCGAGTACATTAGGCTGATTGACGAACGCTGCGTGCGGACATTAAATCTTTTTCTCTTCTCTTACTTTTGTCATCATGTTTGCCATTTCCATCACTGCTGGAAACTTATGGCGCAGCCTATGCCTTAGCAATCGTTTGTAGCCATTCGAATATTTATCGCCATCAACTGTATTGTTAGCTAAATCCCTCAAGAAGTTGTATTCAGCGTATGTTAAAGAAGGATTGATCATACCTTCTTGTATGATTACCTTGATAATAAAGTGCAGTAGTCCTATCAACTAATGCCGAAACATCAGATGATGAGTTATTTGTATTATAAATTTGAGATGTTGTGTATCGTATATTGGTATTATTTTGAGATGGATCCTGGGGTTTGAGTGCTAATGAGGTATCATGGTTGACAGTACCTTTGCCTTCAAATTCAAAAAAAGGAGCAGACAATTTATTAGAAAGTAAACTTACTAAAATCATCGATATTATAACTACAATTTTGCTTTATAATGCGAAAGCAATCTCAAATCTTTCCTCTAATAGTTATTCGTATTTTGTCGTTACTAGGAGCTCGAACTGCTAATAGACAATTTTGAGAATCTAGACAGTATATTTTATTATAATCACTGTATTTCTTATAGCCCAGTGCGCAGGCAGGTTGATTTGACTTGTATCATATCCTCATCTGGAATAGCATAGATAGAAATCCCTACTTTTTATCTCCTGTATTGGAGTCAGGAACAACTCCTTCCTATATTCCATCATTTATGGATAGTTATTGAGTAAACAGCTCCAGCCTAATTTAGAAACCATTCCTAGTTAGCCACGCTGACTAAATGATAATAAAGAATAGTAAAACCGCATATTGACCAATAATTTAGTACGTCTAGTTTGATTCATCTTCATTGTCCTCTATTTTCCCTTTGCCATTACAAGTTGGACATTTTCCTAATGTCTCCTCACCATCTGATTCAGCTTTTGGTACTTGTGTTACTGGAAGTTTTCCAACTCCTTTACAAACAGGACAAATTTTCATCTTCTTTAAAGCCTCATTCCTTAATTGATCAGCATATAATTTAATACGTTTATCTAAGTAATGAAAGAAGTGCATAAACGGTTACTTTAAGCAAAATACAAATGTTGTCCTCA
>DATBGR010000300.1:0-7609 GCA_036557905.1 Nitrososphaeraceae archaeon
GGGTCAGGCAACCGATAAGGCGGCTGATGCTCTTGTTGAAAAAATGGAAAAACAATGGATGGCAATGTTTCAAAAGACAGGAGCAGAAAAAGAATTTCGTGAGAAACTCGCAAAGATCTATACTGAAGGACAAAAGTAATACTATATTATAGCGCTATTTGCAGCACAAAATTAAAAAATTAATTAATTTGAAATATAATAGGTATCAAAAACAAAGAATGAGTGATCCCAATAACTTTTCTTTTCATCTTCTACCTTATTTATCTAAAGTACAGTCAAAGATAATAAAATGGTGAGTAGTAGCACTAAACTAGCCCCTCATTGAAAGTCTATTACATACTGAACTAAATACAGGAACAACATTTTACTCAACATCAACAATTACTTGACTAAATCTAGTTGTGGGTCCCAGTTCAGTGATATGTCTGAGCTAACTAATAAATAAAATGATCAAATATTAAGATCATTGAGCAGCAGTATATGATATCGCAAGCAATAAAATGCGTTGCATGTACGCGGAAAAGTTGTACGAACTCGAAATATTGCACCTATCATCATGATGCATTCTTAAACTTGAAACAAAAATATGAGTCATGGATATATGCTTATGGCCAGATTTCTTGGCAAGAATACATGAACAAACTACTCATGATGAATGGTGTTGGAATTTGGGTAAAAGATGTAATAGCGATTGAATCAAAAAATTTGAACTAACTATGAAACTAGGAAATCATCAATCAATAGTCCAGAATTACTACATTATCTGAAAGATACTGGATTTGAGTATTCATATTCAGATAGCACTCTGAAATTCTTAAATGGATAAGATCCATTGCGCAAATCTTATATCTGTAAATTCATTACCGTACTCACATAATATGCCAAAACCGGGATTTAAGTCGATCACAGTAAGTGAAAATGTCTATAAAAAATTCTATGATTCATATGAAAAGAATAAGAAAAAACTCGAGTTAAAGGGCATTACTAGCTTCTCTGGATATATGACTAGTCTGATGGAAGAAACCGTAATAAGATATGAGACGTTTGCCAAACATGGTCCATTCATGGAAAAGGTCTCAATTGACCAAGATCGGATATTGATAAAAGACAATAAAAGAAACAGAATAGCTGAAATACTCTTAAAAGATGGAGAATTACAGTGCTTATTGGATGAGAAAACCGACTGTATTCACATAGGATTTGTTTATTCTGTACCTGAAATATATGTTATGATGGATAGCAGACATACACCATCTGCGCGAGTTCGCTCTGCTATGAAATAAAAACCAATAGATATGTCAAAATATTCTCTGATATTATATCATAGAATCATTTCATAGTTTTTCTAAAGTACATCAATTAATCAATCAAAACGAAAGTAGAACCACCAACCAATTACTTAAAAGTTTGATTTTCATCTGTTATTGCTTTTAGTATCAAAATTAAGATTGCAACTTCTTCTGGAAGAGATCCCATTCGTTGTCGTTGTCGTCGTTGCCGTTGAGTTTAAACTTTCTCTTGTCTTGTCCTGTACGCCAACTCAGTACTATGAATTTGCAGAGACATTCATTGCAGCTACAAAAGGAAGTTGTATGTCTGTCTCGATCAAAAATCGATTTGTATAAAATGAATATTGGATACGCCTGCAGTACGTTATAGTCTATGCATAATATGCATCAATTTCATATTTGATATAAATACTGCTACCAGCATTCTTATCTCTCTTGGCATACCTAACTAGATAGAGTATGTAATTTCGTAATTGACATCGACTTCCGGCTAAGAAAAACTGAAAGTATTATTGTTACAAAAGAAGTCAAAGCTAGAGTAAGAAATATGAGAGTGTAGGATTCCTCAGATGGAAATGCCCCCAGACACCCCTTAGTATGACTTGATGTCTTTGCATAAATATTCCAGCAATTGCAGGTCATATGGAAGACCCAATAAGATTAAAAAGTACAGACATTCCTAAAGATATTTTGCTGGGAGTAACATAGTCTCACTGTACATTGTAATTAGCGAAGTTGAACCCAAAATCATAATGGTTGTCCATCTGTCTTACCAACGCCATGTTTCTGGGATATCGAAGCTGAATTTAACTTCGTATTATTTCTTTGTAATCTAATCATGCTAAAGATATATATGCAGATACACACATTTAAGTGTATCTACATCTATATATCGAATATTGAATGCATCAATCATAATTAGCAAACCTTTTATTGGTAATATGTGCATATAAACACATTAAACATTGAAAAAACGAGATAGTGACATAGTACATGAACCAGAAATGCCAGCAAGTACCTGTACCTGTGCTGAATTACGAAAGGCATCTAGAGCAGTGACATTACTTTATGATAATGCATTCCAGTCTTCGGGGTTACTTTCTACCCAGTTGTCAGTACTGCGGGTCATCTCCAAATCTGATTCTTTAAAGGTATCTCAACTTGCTGAAGAGTTAGGTATGGATAGAACAACACTTACCAGAAACCTGTCTGTCTTGGAAAGACAGGGATTCATCAAGATCTCTCCTGGCAAAGACCAACGAACAAGAATTGTGACGATTACTTCCAGTGGTAGTAATTCTATAGCCAAGACAATTCCCCTTTGGAACGAGGTTCAACGCAAGGTAAAAAAACAAATGGGAGAAAGTGCCTGGAATGAATTGATGCAAAGTTTATCTCAATTTGTAAAGGTAGCTGACCAGCTAGTTGAACAATAGTATCCTGCCTCATCAAGTTTTATCCAAGTCATAGTATTTTCAATTTAAGTGCTCATCAGATAATTTCTTTGTGCAACTATTGTGTACTGAAATACGGTAGTCATATACGCATTATTCATAACATGACTTTTAATAGATCTTGTAAAAGGATAACTCTTAACTTAATCCATAAAAATTGTTGTAAAAGTCTATATATCTTTGGCACATCCTTACAATAATTGTACTTAAGATACTTGAGTTTGTTATTTCAATCGCTTTTTAAAAGACAAATTTTACGTGATGCAAATTCTATTTTTATTGATTCTTCAACTTTTTCCGTTATCAAAAATGGTTCACTATCTTTGAATAAAATTTCGGTTCTGTTATTTGTATTTGTATCTTTAACCCTGCTATCAGCTGGAGTATTTGTTGATAAATCAAGTGTTTTTGCTTTGCCCGAAGGAGTTGGCCATCCCGGATTCAGCGGTCCACCATCTTTAGGTAACCTGCCTTCTCCTGGAAAGTCTAGTCCACCATCTTTAGGTAACCTGCCTTCTCCTGGAAAGTCTAGTCCACCTCGCGTTAATGCGGAAAATGGTCTTCCATATCATAGTAATATCAATCCAAACAACATACATCCAAAAAATGCTCAACCAAGCGCACATTGCACAGGTTTTGGTGCAAGCATAAATCCTTGCAATAATTCAAATAAGATACAAGATAACTCAAATCACATTGAAGAAAATTGTACAGGATTTGGCATAAGTGCAAATCCATGCAATAAACATGTTGATCCTTGTCTAGTGAATCCCTGTCCTATCAGCCCTTGTAATATCAATCCATGTCATACATCTGATGGAACGGTTGTAGTAGGGACAGAGTCTACTGCGAATTCATATAGTTCTTCGCCAATAATAGTTAATGGAGAGCAAAGTTCTTCCACAACTACCAATACTGTGAACGAGAATCAGGAAACTGGATCTAGTTCTGAGAGTATTCCGGTTGCTGACGCTGGTTCTGACAAGAATGTCCATTCTTTGAATCACGTTACCTTAGATGGGAGTAAAAGCTACAATCCTGACGGAAAGAAAATAGATTATTCATGGGTACAGCTAGCAGGTGGCCCTATTGTATCATTGTCTGACGATAATAGTGTCAAGCCTTCATTCGATGCACCGCAGGTCACCGAACCCACCACGTTAACCTTTCAATTAATTGTGAACAATAACAATGTAGTAAGTAGTCCTTCGTATGTAACTATTACAGTCAAACCTTAGCTTTATACACACTATCTTCACATTTCCACAATATCTTGGATTTTATTGAGTCTTTTTTTATATTCGAAATAAAATCTCATTTTGAAAAATCGCACGAATTTATTTATCTAAATATCGTCTAGATATGAAATAAGAGTTTAGCTAAAATTGCATATTTTATTTGACACCTACAACTTCTAGATAATACTGTTCCTTATCAATTTTTTCTGGTCTAACACCTTCAATATCCATTAGATCTTGCAATATCCCCTTTCCTCTCCCGATCTTCCCATTTGGTAACTTGACCATACCGTTAATAAAACCACTGCTCCCACATATAGGATTAAAAATCGAATCAATTTTATTTATACTTCCGTAATATTTTGAAAGTGTCTTTTCATGGGTTCCATTGGGACCTTCAAAGAATCTTCCCTTTCTAAATATAATTCTTGGATGATCGGATGTCAGTATTTCACTATCTCTAGTAAAGGTAAATATGATCTTAAATGTATCTATTTTCTTTGCCATATCGATTAGCCAATTGTAATATATTACATTTAATAATGGCATTTCCTCTTGCTCGTTGATGACCTGTAAAGTTGGGTTGCTATAAAATAATGCAAGCTCAACATCGGAATTCTTCGAATCTTGCAGAAATTGAATCAGACATCTTGCAGATTCTATTCCATTTGCCCCTGACCAGTAGGCTATTTTCTTTTCCAATCCAGCTACAATCTTCCATAAAAAATGACTTTTTGCTCGATTTAGTCGCACATCTACTTTATCACCAATCTTGGTTTGTTCAAGGAAATATGCTGCAAATCCGTCTGCCTTACCAGTAGCTGGATTAATATAACCATATGGCTTTTCGTCCTTGATTGTTAATTCAATCAAATCCCTAGTGGGAGATGATGCAATTGAATATGCTCTCTCAACAAAACCTTCTTCGAACTTTCCTGATGCTAAAGGCCGTCTAAGAAAAGCGCGAATAGTAACAGACTGTCCCACGTTGAAACTAAATCTCTGAGACTGAGAATTAGGTGAAAAAGAAAAGGTGTATGTATCAGGCGTCTCCCTCACCTTATCAACTATTTGCCATTCATAATGCTGCCCTAATCCTTTAGATGACACTTTAATTGTCTACCCATTATTCTATTTTCGTTTTCATAATATAAACTCGTCTAAGATCTCAAATGGGTTATGAAATTTTACCAAACATGATTTGATTGTGAATAAGACTAATGAAAGTAACATATTAGAATTTAACATTTTCAACTTTTCTGATAGCAAAAATACAAAAAAGAGAACTTTAGATCGATCGATCTATTCATCTATCTACCTACTACCGATATGTCTATCAGTGGAAGATCCTAAATCGAGACCCTCGTTCTGATCATAGGATATGCCTCTAATTTCGGTCTGGTTTTGTTTTTATGAATAATATGTCATCATTAACCAACATATATGATATATAATGCAGTTCAATCTAAGAATCTCAAAATATGAAGTTTAACTGGAAATTGATAATGAGTATAGTTCTAACAAGTATTGTGATTGGAACTGGATTTAACCAAGTATTTCTAAAAGCTTCAGTAGGAGCACTACATCAACATCAACAACAATTCAAGGTCATGGATATTACTAATAGCACTCCCAAAACTGCTAACCCCAGAAACATAAGACCCAACGTTCAGATAGATTTAATCCCAACGTTACATCCCCAAGAATATCCAAAACCCCGTTTGTTGATCCACTTTCTGTAATTATTGGTGACTGTGAGATAGGAAGGCTAGTCTTGGTCGCACCATTTGCAGTCTGTAGGGCAGATGAAGGAACATCTATTCATGTAGGAAATTATTCAAGTCTTCAAGAGGGTGTTTCTTTACACGCTCTTGAAACAACAGCTCGCGGTAAGAATATCGATGACAGAAGATATTCTGGACAAGGATCCCTTCTGAAAGCCAATGATACTGGATTTAAAAATGGATTTGCTATATATACAGGCGATAAGGTCAGCCTAGCCCACGGTGTAGTACTACATGGACCGGCGTACATAGGAACCGACTCATTCGCTGGAATGAACAGCTTGATCTTTAACGCAAAAGTTGGCAACAGAGTTGCAGTAGGCGTATCAAGTACAATAACTAACGGGGTTAGAATTCCGGATGATAAATTTGTACCGCCAGGAACTATTATAACCACCCAGGCACAGGCTGATGCATTGCCAGCTAGAATCGGAAGTCCGTATGAGAAGATTAACGAATTCGTCATACATGTAAACCAAGAACTAGCAAAAGGATATAATCTACAAACTTTTCAGAAGCTTGCTACAGAAATGGAAGATAAGCTAGAACAACAAGAAATGCTTCAAACGGGGAGTCCAACAGGAACCCCAGTGCAGCTGGTATCACTACTAACGCTACCCAATTGATAACCAAATAACATGTCTGAATGTATGAATGATCTTAGATAATAGAAATTCCCAGTACCCCAATCTTTTATTATTTATATTAATCAGATACTCATTGCTATACTCATTTTTGTATCCGACAAAGATATAACTCTGAACATAAACGGCAATAGACTCGGGATTTTTTAAAACACAATTAAAAAGTCCTGAAGCACTCACTCACATCCATATTCATTTTTGCGACTAAAAATATAACCAAACTATATGACAATCAGACCCGACATTTAATAATGCATAATACTGGGTAACAAGTAATAATGGGGTTTGATTTCTGTTTGGTATTATCTACAATCTTTCTTGCACTTCTCAAGACCCTTACTTGTTAATCGAACATCACTTGTTGATATGATTTCAACAAGCCCCTCTGTTGTCAGATTTCTCACTATCTCATTTGCGGCTTGATATCCGTAAGACGGTCTTTCATATGCTCCAGTACTAATCGCCTGAAAAAATATGTCTATGGCTTTGTGACTCTTATTCAAATCTCCAGATGTAGTTTCATACAAGAAACAGATGAATTTCTTGGAATATCTTTCTAACTCATCTCGTGTAAAAAGTGATGACATTTTGGTATATAGGATTATGCGGAGTTTAGCTATAAATTATTTGTTTATGTCTAATCTGATGGTTAAAATTAGGAACAATACGACTAGTTTTTGCTTTGCTTTGTATATTCTGTAATGTCATAATCTGTTTACACCTGAACTATGTAATTACATTCTCAAAGACATAATCTATCGCGATGTCAACTATCTGTAGACAGAGTAACTTTAGTCTAGAGTATCAGTCTGACGAAAAGAATTAAGATAAGCGAATAAATGATATAACTAATGCAATGTTATTCTCTGTATAATAGAGATGCAAGGAAATCTCATTTTGGGTTGTTCTGGATGGAATTATCCAGATACCCCTGATAAGGGTGGATGGACCGGGATTTTCTACCCCGAGAAATCTACAAAAAGGTTACATTACTACTCTCAAATCTTTAATACTGCAGAAATAGACTCTACCTTTTACCACAGATTTTATTCAAAAATGACAAGAGGCACTTTTATAGGAATGGGAAGAGCCACTCCGGAAAAATTCCAGTTTTCGATAAAGGTACCTGAAACAATCACCCATAGAAAGAGGCTAAGCATCGACAAGGGTGCAATAATAGATCTTGAGGAGTTCTTAGAT
>DATBGR010000301.1:0-3494 GCA_036557905.1 Nitrososphaeraceae archaeon
CTGATTATCAGTGCATTTGGGTATAATGATACGGATATTCCAAACAACTTTTCGCGCTCTGATATAGACGAATTTATAGAAAAGCCGATATCACTCTATAGATTAAATAAAATAGTGCTTACACATACAACTAAGAATTGAATAGTAAATAACTACTGCTTGTCGTAGTTTGATAGTCCATATATATTTGGAGTTTCATATCATTTACTGAGTGTATCTTGATAACCCTGTTGGATTAGTTTGCTTATTGTTTCTGACGTAAAGTCCGCGGGCTTTCCCGCAATAGTATCATTATCATCTTTCCGATTAATCTGAAGAACTTTAATTATTTTAAAAGTATTTTTAAGTATATCAATATTTTTCTTGTACTCATCAGTATAGTATCGCCTTGGTGTAGACTCATCTAATATTCTATTAATCTTCTCTTTTATTAACTCATCATTATCTCCAAGACTAATCAATCTTTCTATTAAATTTACATAGTCTGGCAGAAGACCGTCTGCCTTTGCATCGTATCCATCGCTAAGGTTTATGTCTAAATTCCGATCTTTAACCCCATCAAGATCTAGGGGCACAGCATTTACGTCAGTGTCGTTATAGCTCTCTTTAGGATTAAATAGATTTACAATATACAATTCTAAATCTGGAATCCTTTGCAGTTTCTCCTGTTCATTATTGTTGCTATAATCTAAGATATGTTCTTTACTTCTTATTTTCTTGAATGACTTCTCAAGGTTTTCTGAACCTATCTTCCTCTCCCAATAGCTCTTGTGGGCATCAAACAATTCCTTAATTGGAGTATTACTTAGTAATCCGCCATCCCAAAATTTTCTTCCATTTAGATCTTCATAAACATAGAATTCTGGTACACAAGAGCTTGCCATTAGGTGTTTAATACCAATACCTTCATTGTACTTGATAACTATGGGTTTACCTAGTAGGGAATCTCCATATTGTGTTTCTCGTCTTCCTTGTTCCTTTTCATAGCTATCAAATGTTACAGTCGTTCCTTCTGCTGCATCGGTGCTGATTACAAGTAGTCTTGGTTCACCTCTCTCAAAGCTAGTTGAAATAGGAAATTTTGCAAACCTTTCTATACTTTTCCTTAGAGGCTCATTGTTATAGGCAAGCCATTTATTTTGAGAATCGCAAAATTTTGTATCATCTTTAGGGGGATAAACAGGTATGAAAACCCTTTCAACTCCTGATTTAAGGAATTCCTTTACTGAATAATATCTTCTGGCTGCTTCTTCTGATGCAACTGAAGCATTTCCTTTTTCCTTTTCTGCCTTCCATTGTTTTAGTACTTCCGATATTTGTGGAGTAGGTGTTGATATATACCTCCAAAAGTCTTCAAGTCTTTTTGCCGAGTCTTCCCAAGTTTTGTTCTCGAGAACATAACTAACAAGGATTGCGGCATTAATGGCACCGATAGAAGTACCTGCAATTATATCGAATAATGGCCTATTGGCAGTATTGCCTTTCTCGTCATCACTTAATTTTTCATATAATGCCTTGAAAGCGCCTGCCTGAAATGCACCAAGAGCGCCACCTCCCTGAAAAACTAGTGCTCTTTGAATATGTGGAATTGGATGTGCCATGATTGAACGTATCTTCTATAGACCTACATCGTATTTTTCAATTTATAGTGATGACGATAGCTCATCACAACTAATCATCAAGGCGATTTTTAGCAATTGGCGCGCGCATCTTAATGACAGTAGGTAGTTTTTCATCTATTGCCTCATCGAATCTCTTATTGGGATATTCCTGACGCTCTCTTCTGATTTTAGTTACTCCATTTAGATCTTTCTGCTCATAAATAGTCCCTCTGCCCTTCGCCCCTTCGCCAATTGTCTTTATATACCAAAACTAGCGTGTGGATCTTACGATACGAGGATATATCACCGCTATAGGGATTATCTTAATTAACAGAGCTCGCTATCAAGACAGTTTGATTATCAGATAGTAGAATAAGGGGCGTCTTGCAATTTCGATACAAGTTCAGTATATAGCGGAATCGTATAGTCTTGTTCTTCCAATTCACGTATCATATCTATTTGCTCATAGAATACCTTGTGCGGGTCACGTGGATGCAGAGCTATTCTAATCATTTTCCGTCCTCGTGCATCTTCTAACAGTTTGAAACGGTGCTCTTCTGTACTGATCGTCACAACATTCTGATCTGGATTTCCGGTCAAGTCCCAACTTAACACCTTCGGAACTTTTATTTTCCTGTATGGCTTGTGAGAAAGGAGGAAGAATTCCTCCTGCATTTCTGCTAGACTAAATCCTAACTTCTCCAATACCTCAATAGAGTCACTGCTTAGCTTCCATTGCGGTGGAATAAAAACACCAGTCTTTATTCCTACCTGTTCAAATATGTTTAAACCTGCCCTTAACTCTTCTTCTGTAGTTCCCTTCGATTTCGTATGGAAATCGTCCATTTGACCATTTCTGTCTTCATGATAAAGACCATGTAAAACTATCTCGCACCGTTTATATGATTTGAGTTTATCTACAAAATCTGGGAACCTAGAAAGGTCTTCGGTGTTATGAAAAAATGGAACAGTGGCAACATTAAAATTTATTCCTAAATTCTCAAATGCATCAGTAAATTCGAATATCCGTTTTGAGAAGGCAGGAGCGGCATCGTGTAGTGTCACAACGGCGAGGTGTTGAGTAGTCAATTACTACGCTCCATTTTGGAGAACTTCATAAAAAGCACTTTAATTTAATTCATAATAAACATTTGGTACACTTATAGTCTAATTCATAATAAACATTTGGTACATTATAAAATTTTTACTTAAATACTTCTTCCTTATCATCATATTATCTTCCGCACGACAAACTTGACTTGGACATTCTGTGACAATTCTTCCAACTAGGATGTTTTTTCGTTCTTAATTCTTGTTAAACTGTCGCTCTTTTTTTAATGATTGCTTCATATATGCATTCTTGGTCATTTTGATTCGGCAATGAACCATGACTTTGAAGCTGAGGATAGATATGTCTGAACCCTCCATAAATTACTCAATTCGTGAATTAGAAGAAAGTGATATTGAAACTGGTGGGTTATTAGAGGTGCTGGAGAATTTAGCTCCGGTTGGTGGTCTAACTATATCGACAGCTACTGCGATATTGAAAGAAATAAAATCAAATCCACTTCACAAAATATACGTTGCAGTTGTTCAAGAGGACGCAAAGCAAGGTTTGGTAATAGGAACGACAACCCTTCTTGTTGAACAAAAGTTCATCTTCGGTGGAGGACGAGTAGGGCACATAGAAGATGTGGCTATTAGAGCTGGTTATCAGAGGAGAGGCATCGGATTCAAGCTAGTAAAGTACGCTACTGAACAATCAGTGCTAATGCGATGCGTAAGAACAGTACTAGATTGTTCAGATGAGAATATTCCTTTCTATGAAAAAGTTGGTTATTCGCATCATGGTAACACTATGAAAATTCAGCATGAACAAGATATGGTACCTAA
>DATBGR010000302.1:0-6388 GCA_036557905.1 Nitrososphaeraceae archaeon
GCTGTTTCGGATAAAGAGATGATGACTACAGCGGGGAAAATGGAATCTGAACAAGATATGATTCAAAGCCTTTTAATAAGTAACGAACAGCCATACATACACCAATTTATATTTATTTTTGAAGAATTGTGGAAGGATGGAGTAGATGCTGAAATTAGAATAAAGACCATCGAAGATGGAGCCGATAATGAGGGAATAGATATTATCCAGAATCCAGCTGAGATACAAAAGGCTATCTTTGATCTCCTAAAAGCAGCAGAAAAAGAAATACTGGTAATATTCTATAGTGCTAATGCATTTCATCGCCAAGAATATTTGGGAGCTACTCAATACCTAAAGGACGTAGCAAGCGAAAGGGGGTTAAAGGTTAGAATACTAACACCATCAGATGATTTGATTATAGAAACATCGCGGAGATGGACAGAACAACCCATTCAACAACAGGAGCAAGAACAACAGTTGTCAAAGCAGCAGAAAATCAATATTCGATTTATTGAACCATATCTAGAAACAAGAGTTAGCTTACTAATAGTGGATAGAAAATTCTCGTTAGTAGTAGAAGTGAAAGATGATGATGCTCAGAAATCTTATGAGGCTATGGGATTAGCAACTTACTCGAATAGTAAACCTACTGTGTCCTCCTATGTTTCAATATTTGAAAACCTCTGGAGACAAACTGAGTTGTATCAACAAGTCAAAGAAACAAATGAACAGCTTGAATTGGCCAATAAAAAGTTAGAAATTCATGATAAAATGCAACAGGAGTTTATCGATATAGCAGCTCACGAACTAAGAAACCCCATACAACCCATACTTAGTTTATCGGATATTGTTCTATCTGATTCAAATGACATCAAACAAGCATGTTTATTAGAAATTATCAATCGAAATGCAAAGCGACTCCATCGACTTACTGAGGATATATTGGACGTTAGCAGAATTGAAAGTAAATCGCTATACCTTAGGAAGGAGAGATTTGATCTAATTGAAATGACAAGATCTGCTATTGTAGATTCTACAAATCGGATCAAAAAAGAATATCAAGATAAGATAAAAATTGAATTAATCTCTTCTACCGAGTCCATTTTTATAGAAGCGGACAAAGGCAGAATTTATCAGGTAATTCATAATCTTTTAAGTAATGCAATTAAATTCACAAATGAACATGGCATCATAATTATAACTGTTACTAGTAGTAAAATAACTGGTGACAAACACGACGACAGTGATGCTGTAATTGTTACATTAAGAGACAACGGTCAAGGAATAGATCTTGGAATATTGCCAAGGCTATTCACAAAGTTTGCCGTTAAATCGGAAGCAGGTGGTACGGGTTTGGGATTGTTTATATCAAAAAGTATTATTGAGGCTCATGGTGGCAAGATATGGGCCGAGAATAACACAATTGGCAAAGGTGCAACATTTTCCGTTAGTTTACCGATTAAAAACAATTAACAATTAATAAATTTAGATAGCATCAAATTACACTTATTCAAACGGCGTCTTCCTCTTAGCCTTATTATAAAACAATAGAAAAAACATCACGGCAAAATACAAAATACCATTAATATGAAGAATACTCGTACAGCATCCTCCACCACTGCTCCTTATAATCCGATGAAGCTAGGCACTAACTACGCATACGTTCAACATGTGTAAGCGCAGGTTGCAAAGTGAGAGGAATAACTCCAACTGGCCAATCAATATAGTATTGCAAAATATACTAAACCGTCCCATAGTATTTTGCCACATGAAAATTTTAGTGTAAAATATAGGGATTTTGATCGAGGAAATCTCTTTATGGATAGTTGTTGAAAACGAGTCTAGTTAAGTAGAGGGTTCTGGAGGATAGGAAGTAGAATTTTATGGTAAGTTATGCTCATGAGTTAAGATTGCATCACCACTAATTTTAGTACCTATCTCGTATACGTTGGAAACTTCCTTGACAACTATCACGCCACGAGGCTCATTCTGCGAACCCATTTTGCTCAAAAGATCTTCAATGATTTCTTGTGCCAAGGTATCAGGTACGGCTGTGACGACTCGGGTCCTAGCTTCAAAGTCTGGAGTAACCGATCTGACAGTCCATCCATCTCTCTCACGTATTTCTCTGCGTTTCATAAGACCTGCACCCTGAACTTCATCAAGGGACATTCCGCTGACATTGAAGTTACGAAGAGTGTCGGTCACTTTAGAAACATCCTCCTTGACAACATAGATATTTAATTCTTTCACAACTCCCAATCTGGGATCTTGTAGATAAGTTTTTCTTGAACTTTTGAGGATATGTGCCCTTATCACGAGGCCACGATATCATGTCTAACCGTGTTTCTTCAGGTGAGGGATATTTGGGTACAGTCATGATTTGCTATTCTCTATCTAGATATTTAGTCATAGTTTGAGAAGTTTTAATTCTGATAATGCATAATGAATCTATCATGAAATATAATCTTCTTGGTAAGAGCGGTCTACGCGTCTCTGAAATCTGTCTAGGTACTATGACCTTTGGAGAAGAATGGGGTTGGGGCTCCCCAAAAGATGAAAGTCGAAAAGTATTGGATAGATTTGTTGATTCAGGCGGTAATTTTGTTGATACTGCTAGCAATTATACGACGGGGACAAGCGAAAAATATCTCGGCGAATTCATTTCAGGAGATAGAGACAGGTATGTTATAGCTACCAAGTACACATCAAACATTCGAGCAGGAGATCCCAATGCAGGTGGAAATCAGCGCAAGAATATGATGCAATCCCTCGAACGCAGCCTAAGAAGCCTTAACACTGATTACGTCGACCTTTATTGGATTCATGCATGGGATCAGATGACACCAATAGAAGAGACTATGCGTGCGCTTGATGATATGGTAAGACTGGGTAAAGTATTGTACATTGGAATTTCAGATGCACCGGCTTGGGTGGTTTCACAAGCTAACACTCTTGCAAATCTCAGGGGATGGACTGAATTCATAGGCATTCAAATTGAATATAGTCTATTAGAACGAACCTCTGAACGAGAACTACTTCCTATGGCGAGGTCTCTGGACATAGGAGTGACTTCTTGGTCTCCTTTGGGAGGAGGAGTGTTGACTGGTAAGTATAATACAGATGGAACAAATAAACCTCAACAAAAGAAAAATATTCACTCAACCAATGTCGAAAAGGCTAGTAGTAATAGCAGATTGGAAGTCGTTCGACAGACGGGAATGTCAGAAATGGCAGATATAATGCTAACAGAACACAATCTGGTCGTGGCAGAGGAAGTCGTTAACATTGCAAAAGAAATAGGCCGTTCTCCAGCTCAAGTTGCTCTAAATTGGGTAAGACAACAAAATACATCCAACAAACTTACAACCAAAATCATACCAATAATAGGAGCCCGTAACACAAGACACCTAGACGATAATTTGGCATGCCTAGAGTTTGAATTATCAGAAGAGCACATTAGAAGGTTGAATGAAGTTAGTAAAATTGAACTCGGCTTTCCTCATGACTTTCTAACATCTGATTTTATTAGAAACATAATTTACGGTGGGACTTATAATTCGACACATGGCCATAGGAAATGAGGTAAGAGAATGATTTGCGCTAAACTAAGCAGTCATATTTTATTTTTTCTTGCTGTCCTAATTTGATGGTTAATTTTTGACTCCACAACTTTCGCGCCAATCAAATCAATTCAGCGACAATTAGAATCTACATCGGTATTAAGTTCATAGTCAGTCTCAGTATCGACGAAATATGTGTGAATATGGATAGCAAGAGTCATTACTCTGTGGAAGGAATTTAGATGGAAGGTCTTGCCCTAATCTGACTCGATTTCATTTGATTTTCTTATTCAAAAATGCCGACATCATTTTTACTCTGTCTTCGTGTGCAAAACATAGGGACCAACCATAAATTTCCAAGTTCAGTCCTGCGTTAATATCCACGTCTAATGCCTTATTGATTAGCATCTTACTTACAGTAACGGCAAATTGACTATTTTTTAAAATCGTGTTTGCAAATTCAATGCATTCAGCCATTAATTTGTTATGAGATTTGACAGGTACTTTGTCTAATTCTGCAGGTTTAGAATTGTTTTTTGCATTATTCTTTTCAAACGATTCAGTTCCTTGTATTCCTTTCTCGTCTGGATAAACAACTTTATTTACAAGTCCAATTTGATAAGCTTCTGCGGCGGTTATCATTCTACCAGTATAAATCAACTCCTTTGCCTTAGATACTCTTAGCAGCCTCAACATTCTTTGTGTGCCTCCCCAACCAGGAGGTATTCCGACTTTCACTTCAGTCTGGCCAATTTTTGCATTACTTGATGCGATTCGAATATCGCATGCCAGCGCTATTTCGCATCCTCCTCCCAATGCATAGCCGTTAATCGCAGCGATGACGGGTTTAGATAGATTCTCTATCTTGTTTAAAAGTGCATGAATAGTACTTGCATAGCGTTCAGCCTCAATTGGGCTTTTATCTACTACATATCTTAAATCAGCACCGGCACAAAATGATCTCTCTCCTGTACCAGTAATTATTACAACCCTGGTATTGTCATCGGCACCGAGGGCATCGAACATAGTTGAGAGATCTGCAATAACGTCTATGTTAATAGCATTTAATACTTCAGGCCTATTAATCCTAAGAACTGCGATACAATCATTCTCTCCCATTTTTTCTAATTCTATGAATTTCATAGCCGACAAACTCGTTAGATCTTGGTCTAAGGTGATATATATCCCTGATTATAGAACTAATGCCGCTTTAGACATTTGAATCAGACTAAAAATAATTGTCTTTATCATAAAGATATAGGTAAGCCAAACTAATCTACCAGATTCGAGTAATTATTCACCAGAAGTGTATTGAATAACCAATGGAACGAGAAATTATACTACAATTTAGGAAATTGGCCAGATATTAAACATTTGTTAGAGGATTAGACAGGAATCTATTGTGTGACTACAGAAGTGATCAGATAATGTGCCAAGCTCCTAACAATTCGGGTACCAAGGAGTTCAACTCAGGATAAGACTGATAGCAAATGTGAAAAATTGTAAAAGTCTAATATCGGAGTATGGTTGCTCTCTGTTTACAGATACCATATCTGCGCAGTTATGTCTTCTTAACCTAATCTAGGAGACATGTCATAACCTAATCTGGAAGATTGGAACAGATATGTCAACCGTTACTGATTTTAAATGATTGACGACGACCTGACCAATAGAGTAGCGACATTTCGAGTTTAGTTGGTAGTTAAAATGAGTGAGTGGCATACCGAAGGAATGTTCAACTTGAGGAAAATCTTTTATCCTTCTCGTCCATTACATTATTCAAATGAACAAAACAGAACATAGTCATATATGCCCTGCTTTGAGGCCATAGCATATAGATGGTTGCTCAATAATGCTCAGTCCTGAAAAAATACTTTTTCGACCAATTGCTGACAAACGAATAAGGATAGTAATCATCGTGATGGTTGCTTTCTTACTGATAGACACTATGATAAATAATGTTGCGGACTCTGTGGTCTCTCAGGCCACTTCTAAATGGGGTATTTTACTTTTTGTTATTTTAGCTATCGTGTATGCTGTATCTCAACAACTATTACTGAGATTCGTCTGGTGGAAAACAAAAGATATCAGATCGAATTCTTTTCTTATTAACTGCCTTATTAAAGTTGTAATAGTAGGTCAATATGTTCTTTTGGCAATATTGGTCATTATGACATTTCAAATACTTTTAACATCCCAGTATCATACAGCACTTTTAATTTCGTCAACCGTAATAAGCTACTCGTTAACTATTATCCTAGTCGGGATTTTAGCAAGGCAGTTCTTCCTGTGGTATAGATCCAATAAAAGAAATTCCTTTATTATACTCAGCTATGCTATTGCGTTTGCCATAATGTCCATGACTTTTTCTATTGCACTTATGCTTGATGTATATCACCTATATGTCAAGCCAGAAACAGTGACTCCATCCTCGGAAGTTACTTGGCCAACTTATGATAGTGCCGGTTGGATGTTACTTACGTTGAGATTTATATATCAATACTCGGATCTAGTTTCATTTGTTTTCATTTGGGCAGCCACAGCGTTACTTCTTCTTCATTATCGTAAGCGAATAGGAACGGTTAAGTTTTGGATTATTATCGCTCTCCCTTTAATTTACTATCTTAGCACATTAACAGATGTAACAGGACTGTATGAACCAAAATCAGATCTAGAGGGATTTTACTATAACTTGTATGTTGCCCTTAACTCAAAAGCGGGGGGACTAATGTTTGCTTTTGCATTCCTTGTAATTGCTAATAGAATTGAGAATTATAGCGTGAAAGTATATATGAGCTTGGCGGCTTATGGGTTTATTCTTCTTTACATATCTAGTCAAGTAA
>DATBGR010000303.1:0-16607 GCA_036557905.1 Nitrososphaeraceae archaeon
AAATATTACCTATAAACTCGGAAACATCATCAGAATATTCAACTAGTTCGACTTTTCTAGCTACAACATTTTGAAGTTGCTTGATAGTAGCACCGCCCTTACCAATAGCAAGACCCATCTGATTCTTGCTAATAACAAATATTACCCGATCCATCTTATCATCAACGACACAATCCCTCGCAGTTACGCTGGTGACGCTCTGGAAGAGCGACATTAGTCTCAATTCGTTAGAAGTAAGCTTGATTTTCTCCGTCATGTTTTATATCACTGTTATTTTCCTGGGTATTAGCATCAATTAGCAATTGTTGCTGAATATTAAAGTCCAATTTAAGTCTTCATACTCTATTATGGCTACTTCGCCGAGGATTTCTATGCAAAATCAGGGACTGGTAAACTCCATTGGTCATGGTCATGAATGGATATTCACATTCTTTTGAGAAGACAGAATTGCGTTAATTTCTTCTTCTGTTCCACTCTTTAATGCAATTACACTGACTCTGAAAGGTTTGTTACATAGCTTTCCTAGCTGCACAGAATTGCCTCTAAAGTAGCAGATCGGGATAGTTGAATCCTTCGATTTTTCTTCAATTTCAGCTCTAAGTGGTAGAGATACAGATTCAGAAAGGATTAGCAACTTTGATGACTTGATCGATGGCAATACTTCCTTGATCCCACACTTGTACTTGCCAGGCGATACTAAATCTTTGATTACCTTATTGAGTATCTTCACCAATATTCTCTTCCACCTTCATATAAAGATCCACCATTCCGGTCCCAACAGGGACAGTCGCGCCAACAATAACATTTTCTGTTACTCCTCTCAGACTCTCAACCTGGCCCTCTAATGAAGCTTTTGCAATAGTAGGCACGGTAATTTCAAATGCTGCCCTGGCTAGAACGGAAGTTTTTGTACCAGCAATACCATGTCTGCCAATCTGTTGCAAATAACCCTTCGAAGTCATGAGGTCTGCAACTAGCATAATATGTCTCATATCTACTTCAAGTCCCTGTTCTTCCAGTGTGTTTGTAATTTCCTTTACCAGTGCAGTCCTTGATGCCTCTATCCCTAATGTTTGCCATATCTCATATACATTGTTTGTAGTAGATCTAGAAGTGTCGATGCCATCTATAGCCACCACCTTAGCAAGGTTTGATCCGGCTGTCTGAATCACCCACTCGTCATCTTGTTTGACTATGGTAACTCGTTCGATGTCTGGTACGCCCTTTACTCTGTTGTTTAGAAGCTTATTTCTAAGTGTTAACAGTGTTTGTGCGTCAGGATTTCCTGGAATCGTAACCTTGATAATGTATTTTTTGTCATTCATTGAGATTTCATACTTTTTCTTTGATCCTTTCAACACTTCAAAAATTTCTTGTACAGTACATCCGCGCTCAGTGAGCTTAGGCTCCGAAACAAAAAATGTAAGTGCTCCGTCATAATCAGTATCTGTTTTTTCAACTAAATCGCTAACCCTTGTAAATATTATCTCTCTTGCAACTTCTAGCGCCTTTTCCCTAGATATCCTATGCTCCTTATCAAGATAAATGTCCATAGTCGGCGTAACTGGTTTTTTTCTTGCATCTACTAACTCTATTAATCTTGGTAAACCCAAGGTGACGTTACGCTCTTTAACTCCTGCAAAATGGAAAGTCCTAAGGGTCATCTGTGTGCCGGGTTCTCCAATTGACTGAGCTGTGACTACCCCAACTGCTTCGCCGGGTTCTGCTCGAGCTTTATCGATTAGATCCATAGTCTTTTTTAGAACGTTTTCGATGCCTTCCAAGCTCAGTGGATTTTCACTAATTGTCGTTTCAAGGGTCTTCTTCAGTCTGTCATTCAAATCCTTGCCATAAACCTTCAATAGGCTCTCAATCTCATCCTGGGTTGCCTTTTTGCCAGTATCTACTATTGATGCACTTTCTATCAACCTCATTATGTTTACAGCTTCACCATGATCACTTTTTGCTGGATCTATTCCGTCTTCACCATACAAGTACTGGATTATATTACCATGCGGATCCCTGACTGTATGATCGTATTCAATTTTCAGATGCTCTAGAGCGTTGATCAGCCTTCTTTGCATGTATCCTGACTGCTGAGTCCTAACTGCAGTATCAACCAAACCTTCTCTACCTCCCATGGCATGGAAGAAAAACTCCAACGGGCTCAAACCATCTCTGTAATTCGATTTAACAAAGCCCCGAGAAGCGGGATTAGTATCATTAATGGTAAAATGTGCGAGGGATCTGTTGTGATATCCCTTGTTTATTCTTTTACCTCTAATTGATTGCTGACCCAATGCTGCCGTCATTTGTCCAATGTTAAGCGTTGATCCGCGTGCGCCTGTGGAAGCCATAATGACACCGGAATTGTTATCTGGAAACGCTCTGTCAGCAGTTTTACCGGCCCTATCTCTTGCTCTTGATAATTCGTTCACCACGTACAATTCAAGTGCTTCTTCAGGAGAAAGACCCCTAGTAAGTGGAAGACTCCCCTGCTCATACTGCAAAATTAAATCATGAACATTATCGTACGCTTTTTGAACTACATCATTAATTTCTTGCCTCGTTTTTTCACTTAGCCACAAATCTGAATATCCATAAGTAAACCCTCTATGGGTGATGTACGTCTTTAGCATGATTAAAATAGAATCGAGGAACTTTCGAGCCGCATCATTTCCATAATCTTTTGCAATACGATGCAAGACGCTGTCGGGCTCTTCTGCCCCGATTGACGCCTTATCTATTACACCGCTGATAAGCTCCCCGTTTCTGATTACTACATCTTTTCCCTCTCCTTTTGCAGCCTTATTCCATTTCGATGTAATAATGAAATTGAAATCATCCGGAAAAAATAATGAGAATAACTGTTTTCCGGTGTAGAATTTTTCCCCCGCGTCATTTGTCTTGCATTCCGGCAAGGTGCCCTTATAGCCCCCTATTAAAGCCATGTTTGCAAATTCTTCCCGAGTAAGTATGGTCTGATCGGAAGTAAGTATGAATGCTCCAGTAATGAAATCTCTTATTCCACCGATAATAGGTCCGCCATACCTTGGAGATATGAGTTGATCCTGAACTCGCATAAGTAATGCAGCCTCTGCTCTTGCTTCCTCACTTTGAGGGACGTGTAAATTCATTTCGTCCCCATCAAAATCCGCATTGTAAGGGGGACATACTGCAGGATGTAGTCTAAAAGTTCTATAGGGCAAAACCCTCACATAATGTGCCATGATAGACATTCTATGCAGCGAAGGCTGTCGGTTGAAAATGACAATGTCTCCATCAGATAGATGCCTCTCAACTAGATAATTACTGGATAGTGAATCAGCTATAGCATTCCTATCATTAACATAGTCAAGCCTAATCTTGACTCCATCCGGTCTGATGATATAGTTAGCGCCAGGGTAGATATTTGGTCCATTTATAACCAACTTCTTTAGTCGCTCAAGATTCCACTGGGATACAGTCTCAGGTATAGTTAACTTTTTTGCAACATCTACTGGTACGCCCACATTAGAAATCGCGAGATTCGGATCTGGGGAGATCACTGTTCTGCTTGAAAAATCTACCCTTTTCCCTGAAAGAGATCCACGGAAACGTCCCTCCTTCCCCTTCAATCTTTGTGTTAGAGTCTTTAAAGGACGTCCAGACCTATGGTGAGCTTGAGGTATTCCAGAGACTTCATTGTCAAAGTACGTAGTTACATGATATTGTAACAAATCTACAAGATCCTGAACGATTAGAGGAGGCGTACCTGCCTCTTTGCTTTCTTTAAGCCTCTGATTTACCCTTATGATATCGACTAGCTTATGTGTCAAATCATCTTCAGATCTAATTCCAGTTTCTAGTATTATCGATGGCCTCACTGTTACTGGTGGCACGGGTAGTACCTGTAACACAAACCATTCTGGTCTAGCAGTTTTTGGATCATATCCAAGAAGTATCAAATCCTCGTCCGGGATGTGAAGCAATCTCTCCCTTATAGTAATAGGCAAGAGTCTATTTTCGCCCACATCAGTCTTCTCAACAAAGATAGTCGGTTTAGTAAAAACCAAGTCATACTGTTCTTTCTGGCAGTGAGGGCATACTTTGACTTTTTTGGCCTTATCAATTATCTCATCTTTTACATTCTCCAAGGTAATTACAGCATATGCGGCCTTACTATCACGTAGATCTTTATATTTCGACAATTCTTCAGGGGTTAGCTTGATTCTATTGCAGGATCTACAAGTTATTACTAGTAACTTGTGAATATCATCAACAAACGCGATATGCAGGACGGGCTCTGCTAATTCTATATGTCCAAAGTGGCCAGGACATTTTGCAGATGTGTTACCGCAAGTTGCACATTTTTGGCCTGGTTCCAAAGTTCCAAGACGATTATCCATTAATCCGCCTTGAACAGGCATTCCATCCTCGTCGTAGGTCTCGGGTGCAGTAATTTCTGCAACACTAAATTTTCGAACTTCAACTGGAGACCATACACTGAATCTAATGCCTCCAAGGATCTTTAGCGATTCTTCCATCATGATGACGAGTCCACCTTCTCTACCCGCCTCATACCTTCTCCCTTGCTATTAGTCTAGGTGCGACATTCAAGCTCATCATCTCTTGGAGAAGCAATTTAAATGCGTATGCTATTATTACAGAAGTTATCTTTGCCTTCTCGCCACAAACTCGACACACATACCTACGTTGTTTAACATCAAAATATGAAAGAAGCCCACAGCGTTCGCAAATATTCACTTCAGCTTTATCAGATTCTTCAAGCAATCTATCTTTCAACATCATCGACGCACCGTAGGCAATTAGGCAGTCTCTTTCCATTTCTCCGAATCTCAGGCCACCACCGCGGGCTCTCCCCTCTGTAGGCTGCTTCGTTAGCATTTGGACTTGACCTCTTGCTCTGCTGTGAATCTTATCTGCAACCATGTGGTGTAGCTTCTGATAGTATACAACGCCGATGTAAACGTCTGCTGGAAATCTTTTGCCGGTCCTGCCGTCATACATTATCTCTTTTCCACTATAATCGAAACCATATTGTGCCATAATATCTTTGATATCATCCAGTTTTTCACCCAAAAACGCAGAGCCGTCTACTATTTTACCCCTCAACGAAGCAGCTTTTCCACCAAGAGATTCCATAAATTGCCCAACAGTCATCCTTGAAGGAAAGGCATGGGGATTTATCATAATGTCTGGGACAACGCCTTCGACCGTATACGGAAGATCTTCTTGACTTACTAACATTCCAACTACTCCTTTTTGACCGTGCCTTGAAGCAAATTTGTCTCCAATTTCTGGGATTCTCATGTCCCTTACTCTTATCTTAAACATTTTCCCGCCTTCAACTGACTGTGTCATTATGACAGTATCGACAACGCCATTTTCGGATGGCCTAACACCTACTGAAGTGTCTCTTCTATAAGGCCCCTTTACTTCAAATTCCTTATACTCTTCCATAAATCTAGGGGGTGACGTTCTGCCTATCAAAATGTCACCACCACTTACAATTGCTTCATGCATGATCGCGCCATCTTGCTCCAATAGTCTGTATGCCTTTTCACCTCGATACCCTCTAATATTTGCGTCCGAAAGTGGAAGTTCAAAGTTATCCTTCATGCCACCAGGATATTGCTTTGCTTCAGCTTCATAGACTCGGTAAAAGAAAGTCCTGCCCAATCCTCGGTCCACGGATGACTTGTTAAATACAATCGCATCCTCTATGTTGTACCCTTCGAATGGCAGAACGGCTACAACTGCATTTTGTCCAGTGGGCCTCTCATCCAATCCTAGTAAATTAATTGCTTTTGTATTTACCATGGGAAGTTGTGGATATAACATGAAGTGTTGTCTAACGTAAGTACTTGCGTTCATCAAAGGTGTAGAAAATCCCAAGCTCTGCTTAGCCATTGCACTTTCATAAGTATTTCTAGGTGATTGATTATGTTCTGGATAGGGGATGATGGAGGCTCCGACTCCTAGTATTGCAGAGGGAAATATTTCTATATGAGTATGGGAGCTTTCTAGTTTAGATGCATCGATCGCGATATAACAATTTTCTTCCTCGTTGGCATCGACTAGCTCCACAATACCCATATACAAAAGGTCTGACCAAGATAGGAATTTCTTTGTAACCTTATCTATAATCTCACGTGTAATAAGTGGAGTACCATCCTTAACTACTGCAAGAGGTCTCAAAACCCTCCCAGCATTGCAACTTATATACATCCGCTTAGTCGCATTTTCGTTAAAAGTAGAATAGAAGTAGATACCAACATGCGGATATATTTTGCCAGATCTCCTCATCGTTCTTAAAGTATGCGCGAGCTGTTCGCCACTCTCTGCGTAACCTATGAGCTGACCGTCAACGAAAATCCTAGTGCCGATTCTCTTCAGATGTTCTTTAGCCTCATCGATATGTTCTACCCCAAGCTCATATAACTTCTCTACAATCTCAGCTGGGGGTGTGCTTACGGAAATTATTGCAGATAATGCCAAATTCTTGACCAGGCCACAGTTTGAGCCTTCGGGTGTTTCTGCGGGACATATTCTACCGAAATGAGTTGCATGCAAATCTCTAGCCTCAAAGTTTGGCTGGCTTCTACTTAGCGGAGACTGAATTCTTCGCAAATGGCTTATGGTAGACATATAATTTGTTCGATCCAATAACTGGGTAACACCTACTCGTCCCCTGCCCCAATTTCCTGTAGCAATCGCATTATTTAGTTTATCAGATATTATTCCCGGTCTAACAGCAGCAGCTACAGCGTTTATTCCTCGCTTCTGTCCTGATCTCTCCAACTGATACTTCATATCCCTTATTAAATTTCTGAATGCTGTCCTGAATAAGTCGGCTAACATTTGACCTGCAAACTTTATTACCTTATTGCCATAGTGATCCTTATCATCGGAGTCTATCCAACCCATCTTTAGTTCAATCAGCTTACTCGCTGCTTCCCCTAGGAAAAGCGCTTTTTCATGACGATTATCAGGATTTTTGCCCAAATGTGGAAGCAATCCCCAATCAAGTAAGGTTTCCGCTCTTTTTATCTGAAACTCTTCAAGCATTCCAGGAGCAATCCTTTTGCTTATGTATATAATGGCATCTTGACTCGTTACAACATCGCCCGCTTTTTCAAATGAGGGCTCTAGCTCATCTTGAATGATTTCATTTAGAGAGACAGCATTTGCAATGTCTTTATCGGATTCTAACCCCAACGCTCTGACAAGCGTGATAACTGGAATATCTACTGGCGAACCTGGTATTTTGGCAACAACAGACCCATCCGGTCTCATGATCAGCTCTAGCTTGGCTCTATATCCAACGATTGATGAATACACCTTTGCCTTGTATATTATGGCCCCAGTAGCTTCCTCCACATCTACAATTATCTTATTATAAGAAAGATCTTCTAAACCAACAATTACTCGTTCAGATCCATTTATCACAAAATATCCCCCAGGGTCTCGGGAATCCTCGCCTACCTCTACCAACTTCTGTTCAGGTAGATTATGCAATATGCATGCGTTTGATTTTACCATTACCGGCATATCGCCTACGTGAATGAACCTCGACTCCAAAATCTTGCTGTCCTCCACTATACTAGATTCAAGCATAATTGGTGAGGCATACGTTAAATTACGTAGTCTTGCTTCCATGGGTGCAACATGAGTTATTGAGCCATCGAGCTCCATGATTCTTGGCTGCTGCAATTTTATCTTGCCAAGTTTTATCTTGTATGGATATTCGGCTGTTTCGATTTCGATCTCGCCAACCTCATCAATGATACTCTGCAACCCTCTTTCCATAAATTCATTGTAGGAATTCAGGTGCTGACGGGCCACACCTTCTCGTCTCAGAATATCATTAATTATTGGCCACATATCAAGAATCTCGATCATTAAATACCTAGCCTTCTACGACGTAGCGGTAATATACACTTTCACCTGCAGTAGGACTCTTTCTGGTTATTTTTATTATGTCTCCGGGGCGTACCTCAAGATCCTCAATCCCTTTGTCAGTCGTGGTAATATAGGGAAGCTGGCCAGGCTTTGCATTAAATTTTCGCAACACTTCTTCTGCCATTTCCTTCGACAAAATTTCATGCTTTGGTTGATACGCATGATTTGTTATCTTTATAATCTTCTTCTCCGAGGACAATATATTAGGACCTTTTCTCGCCAAACTTTAATAACAAATCCCTCATCAAAAAATTTCGAATATTCACTATACCAACGGAGTAAATTCAGCACATATAAGTGATTTCGAATTCTTCGTAGAAATTACTGACATTGACTAGAAAGCGAAAGTTCGAAAAACATTGGATGAATGAAAAGAGCTTGCGATGCATAAAAAGATCTACCACTCAATTCCTATTATTTGGATCTGATTAAGATCGTGTCAGCGTCTGAGATCACTAGGATCTTATGATTTCTTCCATGCTTTTCTACAAGACGATTCAGGATTTCTTTACTCCCTGTATAAGGATACAGGCCTAGCTTTTGAGCTAGATAATGATGTGGGAGCGTAGACATAATCCCTAAATCATATTGTGACTTCAACTCATGTAGGTACAACAAGTGTTCTAAGCCTTCAACGTAGGTACCACCGGCAATGGCGTTTTGCAATTCGATCCTTCCTTCAACAAAGTTTCGTAACGCCCCATCTCCTACGCCTTTAATGTTCTCGGCTAATAATACCACTGAACCATTTCGCTTTACAAGATGTATTGAATTCCATAGTGAGTTTAGCGAAGTCAATAGAGTCTCATGTGGGCCTTCTTCATTGCTTGCCGAGATAATGGCAGAATTACAACTAGCCTCCTCTTCAGCCTCAGCTATTTGTGACAAACAAATTACTGCGCTGTTGAAAGCTCTGATGATGTTGTCGTGAAATATGGCGGAAATTCCATGAGAGTTTGATACCAATTCAATTGCTTCGGCTTCAGTTTCGCAAAAAGCGGACAATGCAATATCTAATGGTGGCCCTCTTTTTCCAGTTGTTGGTAAATTGGTAACTCTAGAATTATATGCTTCAGTCATCCTATCTGGATAAAAATTACGAAGTAATGCTGTAGGTGATCCGGAATATCCGAAAAATGGGTCGTACTTTGTATGAGAAATTACTAAAGTTTTTTGAAATTTTTTAACAATAGTGTCAAATTGCTCTAACTCAAGCTTTTCAATAGAGTAGTTTTTATTAGCAATATTCATCCGCAAAGATTCGACATATTTCGGAAAAGTCTTGATATAGATTTTTGATGCATCGATCGACTTATTCATGTCTAGAATTTTATCAATGGCTTTTGCCACCGGTTTTGAGCCATCAATTGCTAGTATGAGTGTATTCTCTGTTACTTCGACTTCACCAAGCTTAATTCTTGCCTCTTCATCGGTTAGGAGGTCAAGATTAGATGAAATATGCTTTAGAAGATTTTCGAATCTTATATCAAGTACTACATGAGTACCTCCATATCTGAGCCATATTTCAGGCATCAAATGCCTAAAATATCACAGTTGAAATAAATATTTTCCGTTCCTCATAATAGGTAGGATCCATAGCAGACCTTCCTTCAATCCACATTCGGTTTAATTAATTCCGCGCTAAAATAGCGAATATAATTAACTTTCATAAATCATCAAATTCTTTTCCTCTAGCAAAGTATGCAGATTATGAACTGCTCTGTAGACCTCGCTTTCCTTCTTTGCTCCTGTGCAAACCAATTTACCGCTAGCAAATAGCAGGATTACCGTTTTTGGATCTAGCATCCTATGTATCAATCCAGGAAACTGTTCTGGTTCATACATACTCCTTGGAAGTACTCTTGCAGCTAGCTCTAAGTGAATTTTCCCCCCCAGACTAGCAGAAGCTACTATATTTTGGATTTCTATTTGTGGTTCGTGTTCTATAGGGATCCCTCCCTTCTTTAATTTTTGAACTACATTTTTGACTGCCTTTATTGCTTGATCTTCCGATTTTGCGCCTGTGCATACCATTTTACCAGAACTGAAAATCAGTGTAGCCGTCTTTGGAGATTTTAATCTGAATACAAGTCCTGGAAATTGATCTGGATGATATTCAACATCTGGAAAAATTTGAGTTATAAGGTTAAGATTTACTGTTTGATTTACAGTAGCTGAAGCTACGACATTTTCGATGCTGACAATAGGCTTGGTCTGTGGCATAATATAAGTGGGTTTATATATATGCACTATATATACTGTTTATATTATCATTATAGTAGATTTTAACATAAATTTATAGTCTATCAAATGGACTAGTGTGGTTACATTTGAACCTTTAACCTATATGTTATTCTTGTTGTCGGATTTGCAATCGATTCATGCGTATATGTAATCGGAGCTAAGTTCTAAGATTTTTTGATTTGTCAAAAATGAACACTCCTTAAGTCCTCGCCGTAAAGCCGTCTTTATCACAAGAAGTTGTAGAGTAAAAAGTGACAGAAAAAGCATTGTAAGATATTTGCTAGGCGGATAAGCTAAATCAACTGTGCTAAGATTCAATCCGATAAATTCACTGCGGGGTAATCTAATTCGAGCAAAACTGTCTCTTGAATCAAGCGCTATTAATCTATCCGTATCTGTAATCCCAAAAATTGGGGAATGAAAAAACTCATCTATAGTATATGCATATGAACTTATACCAAGGATTTCATTAATCTTTAATGCCCCGTAAAGTGCTACTGGGAATAGTAAGCCACAGCCCATAAATATGTATGACGTAAATTGTTGTGCTCGAAGTAATCGCCAACTCATCTTATCTGCCTCCTCGATGAGCGAGGTAAGGTCCGGAATGTGATGGACACTCCTAACGAGCGAAAGACATGTGAGAAGTGAAGCGCTAAATCCTACCGAACCCGAAGTTGTTATGCCAGTTCTACGATACTTTAATTCAATTAACTCATCACATAGCACGGCTAGTTTGCTTCTCGGTTCTCTGGTTATGGCCACAGTTTTTATGCCTTTCTTTTTAGCTATCCGAGCTGCAGCAATATTGTCTAAAGTGTTACCAGATACCGATATAAAATATGCAGTCCTGTCGTTGAGAACATTGGGATTACTGATGATATCTGTCGGATAACATGATTTGGCTCGATGGTTTGAAGCGTACTCTGCAACTAGAGCTGCAGCGTGCGAATCCCCAGATCCAATAAACAAGGAATTTTGAGGATCAGCTAGTGAACGGAGATTTAGAGAGGTAAGATCTTCCAATTGATACCGTACTTCGATATACATTGCAAGAAGGGAATTCATGTGGAAAATTATATTATCTCCTTTTATGACTCTTGTGATATACTGACGGTATAATTCAACCTCATTTTAAAAATTAATTTAAACAACTCATTTTTAATCCGATATAATGAGACAAGAATATTTACTACCAACTCTCTTAATATGTAATGATCGACTATTATCAAATCTTACAAGTTAATCCTTCTGCCACAATGCTGGAAATAAAACAATCGTTTCGTACACTGGCATTGAAATATCATCCTGACAAAAATAAGAATTCGGAAAGTTCGAAAGAGAAATTTATGCAGATTATAGAGGCTTATGAAGTTCTCTCTGACAAATATTCGAGAAAGAGATATGATAATGTAAATTCACAAGATAAAATCGTACAATTCGATCAGGAGAGGTGGGCACCATCAGCTGACTTTCATAAAGTGTATAGTTACTCTGAATTAAAAAAACGATATTCTAGTGACCTAATAACAGGCGGGATGTGGGATATAAGCGAGAGAACAAGTATGGGAATGTGGAAAGCAACTATGATTTTATTTGGCGGGCTTGCAATTATGGTGACGTTTATAATCATGTTTCGGTGATGACAAAATTTGATCCGTTGATAAAGCTAGGACACTATTGTGAATATGAATGTAGCTAGCGCTATACATAGTATCAAAATTGAGCCTTTTTCACTTATTTATTTAATACCAAAGTCAGTGCTTATAACAGTCATAAGTACTTAGCAAATTTGGGGCTTGTGCTCAAAAGGATTAAAAGAGGTCTTATGAAATTGTATCTAAATTGCGCGTAATTGCCATCGGAAGCCGCGTTTTTGTGACTAGTTTTCAACTAGCAGGCGTAGAAGGAATAAAAATATCCTCATCGGATCAGATATTGAATGAACTTAACAAATTAGGATCATCTGACGACATAGGCCTGATTCTTTTGAGCGACGACATGGCAAAGGAGATTCGCTTTCAGCTGACCGACATACGATCAAAAAAGCCTATTCCGCTAATCTTTGAACTTCCTGCTCCGGGGAGCACTAAAGAAAGTATCGATTATAGAGCATTACTTAAGCAGATCCTCGGGGTATAATTGAATATTAAGGATTTTGTCATACACACAAACCTAGAAGTTTAAGTTTCAGTTGAGTACTTTCCTCGCGAATATGAGATATGCTGTATGTCCTACCATCCTCATCGAGGGTCTTGTCATTCCCTCTCTCGCCTCAATAGTTCTTATCATTAGTTCAGTACAATCGATGTCAGCAAAACCACTTTTCAGTGCAATAGCAGTCTTTTCAACTTGATTTATCGTAGGGCAAATCGCCACGAAGCAACCGCTCGGTCTTAACGCTTCGAATATGTCCCGCACCATGGTCCAAGGATCGCCCAAATCAACAATTGCAGCATCGAAATTCTTTTCTTCAATTGCGCTATGGGCATCCAATTCTTTAAGGGTTACAAAGTCTGACATACCTGCCTTGTTCAGGTTGCGGTACGCAATCTCAATTGATTCATGGTTAATATCATATGAATAGATATGACCTGTTGGTTTAACTAAGCTAGAAAGAAATGTTGTTATGGCACCACTCCCAGTGCCTATCTCTAGGACTTGTGATCCATTGATAATTCCGGCTCTTACCGCAATATATCCAAGATCTTTAGGATACACGATTTGAGTTCGCCGTTCAGATTTCATTATGAAATCATGAATTGTGGGCTTGATGAGATATACGATTTTATCTAATGGTGTATAAAGAGTCGATCCATATTCCATTCCAATCAGCGAAGGTATATCTATTACGCCTAAATGGGTATGCAGTTTCTTTTCTGAAGTTACCTTTACGAGCCATTTCTTACTTCGATTGTGAAACAATAAAACATAAGCGCCTTCTTCGATAGTCATACACGGTAACCGAACACGTTGATGATAAAAATCTTGTTTCAGAAACAGGATTTTATGGGTAAATTTTGAATCTTAATTGGTAGATTAGCTCTCCAACTCAATGACAGGATTGGCCAGAATTTAACAAGCTATTGAGATAGTCTCAAGATTTCTAGAGTTAGACTCATCGTATGCGATGGTCATACTCTAATAACTTATGGAGTTGCTAAAGTACATCTAAGTGATTGCGTATTGTCATAAGTGGTATAAATTATCATGAAATGGCATTTCTAACATATTTGTAAATAAGTCAAAGGTTAATTTCATCCATAGAATTCGCCTTACTAAATTTGGCCAAGAAGAATAATAACAAATATTCGGTCGTAACAATGGTGCTCTGCTGCAGGTGACTAATACGCCAGGGGTTCCGGCTGACGCAAAAAGGGTTAGTCAAGTACTCGATATTGCTTTTATAGCAACATACGCTCTGAACTAAAAGTGATGAAAGTATTCGAATCTAACTAGTGCAGTTGACAATAAGAAGCTTTGATAATCTACATTATTGATTCATCACGGTAGTTCTTGAATCCTTTACATTCATCCCCCGGTAAGTCTAATAAATTTATTTTCTTTGTCGATGTCCTTTCCAGCAAGAGAGACGTAATCTAGATTAGCTAGTGCGATTTTTGCTGATTTTCTCACCTCCTCATTGCCGTCATTAAGTGCTTCATTTAGTGCATTTCTCGCACTTTCAGATCCTATTACGCCTAAAGCAATTGCTGCTTCGTGGCGCACGAAAAAACTGGGATCAGATCTAATTGCGTAGATCAGAGAATCGATTGCGCTGGCAAAACCCAATTGACCCAAAGAAAACGCTGCTTCATGTCTTACGAGTGGTTCCACGTCGGTTTTGAGAACCATGCTAATTTCATTTATTGCCGTTTCAGATGAAATATCCGCTAGTATACAAACAGCTCTCGTTCGAATAATCATATCCTGATGCCGTAGTAGCCGAACAAAGTAGCTTTCATTCTTGTTCTCGAATTGTTGTTCCATCTCTCTCAAAGTAATCATCCTGTAATTTGTCACGTCGGTTGAGTCAAAAGCATCCATAAGACTTGTCTAGGTCAGGGTGATCGCTTATTTTTTTGTTGTGGGTTACTGCTCCATATTATCTCGACGATTTAATAAGGGTCAGAATCAGATAGAATAGAAATGCGGATAAGATATTGGAGATTGGGAATATCAGAGGTATTGAAAGCAGAATATCCGGTTAGCAAAGTGAATCATTGGGAAATAAAATGCATGATGGGTGATTATCAACATTTTGGAGTATTCTGGTACAGATCTGGCACTCCATTTGACAAGGAGCCTATTCCTGGGATATGCATTTATTATAATGAGATTCCTCGTAAAACTGTAGAAGAAATCGTTGAATTTTTACATGTGAATTATGGGGGCGATATCATTCATCGACAGACAAGGGCATTTTTACGCGGCTCAAAAGAGTTTGCTGCAGCAGACCAAATTGGAACGCTTGCAAATCAACTAAGCCAAAAATTCAATTGTCCAGCAGAGATAAGTATTGAATTTGAAAGGATTACTGAGGAAGAAAAGGTACAACAATCCCTTAATCTTCCAACCTCCAAAGCATTACCAATTGTGGGTCCTGATTAGATAGGTACCGGCGACTCTAAAGAGACGATATTCTTCAGGACTGAGAAGTGTACAACCAAATTCTAATGGTATATTGGTCTCACTATTTCTACCAAATTTGCAATATTGATATAGAAGGAAAATGAATGGGAGGTGGATAAAGTGGTAAATGTATCATTAGACGAAGCTATTCATTTGTTGCAGAGTTCAAACGTTACAGATTTCAATCTCTGGCGATTTAAAAATTTGACCGTAAAAATCGACCTTAGTGGAAAGGATTTTTCAAATAGAGATATTTCTGGTGCTTGCTTAAACGGGGCATTATGCATAGGTTCAAATTTTTCTGGCAGTATAATGTCTCACACGAACTTGGTTCAAGCAGATCTAACAGATGCTGATCTCTCGAGGGCAGATCTTTCTAGGGCCTTGCTAATATTGGCAGAGATGAGTCGTTGTAAGCTAGTTGACGCTAATTTAACAGCAACCAATTTAATGGCAGCACGGCTCACTAACGCCACACTTTCTGGTAGCAGAATGGTTGGAACAATCCTAATAGAGGCAGATCTTAAAAATACCAATATAAGCATGGAAGAACTGAGTCAGGCATATACTAAATATGCCAAATTCTAAAAAGAATTACAGTTGAAATCGTCTGAACATAACTAAATTCGGTTGACTTTTGTCCCTCTCAATTAGTATTTATTTTTTCATTTTAATTTGATGGATTTTTGAAATAGTATGACGATATTACTTTGTTGCGCCTGTTTCCATAGGATGATCACCTATGCTGTAATAGAGCTATTTTAATTTGGTTTTGCTGTCGAAAGTTAATGACTATTAAAAAATAATTAGACAGATTATAGAAGGGAGTCGGTCAAAACTCACATTCTCGGAATAATAAAGACGAGTGCTTTGAAATATTCGACCCTAATTTTTACTCCTTTACTCAAATTATGTCTGACACTGCTACATCATGTCTAGCAATCTAAGATCTCTGCCATTATTAGTCCTTGAATTGTCTGTTTCACGTCGTGTGTCCTGATAATATTAGCTCCATTTTTAGCGGACTTGATCTCAGAGACTACAGATCCAATTAGACGATCCTCTGTTGTTGAATTTAATAAGTGGCCGATGAACGATTTTCTTGAGACTGAGATACATATAGGCTTTTGAAATATTTTCAATCTCTTTAAATTGAGAATAGATTCTATGTCACGAATATAGTATTCTGCACCATGAATTTTCGTAAAGAACGGATTTTTACCTTGACTTCTAAAAAATCCAATTGAGGGATCGATAATTACACTATTTTCTGCAATCTTGGCCCGCCGTGCTATATCCAAGCTTTCTCGTAAGTATCTTTTTGTTGCGGAAATCTGCCAAGAGTTTGATAACGGATAGCCATATGTTCCTATGATCACCGATGTTTCAGTGTCTGCTATAATCTTGGCCATATTGGTATCGTACTTCAGGCCGGAAATATCATTGATAGCATCGGCACCTGCATTGATCGCTTCATATGCAACTGTCGCCCTAGGCGTATCTGCCACGACAGGAAGACCACAACTCGCTTTCACTGTCTTTATCGCCTGAATCATTCTTTTGACTTCTTCATGAAGAGGGATAAGCGTGTCCAGATAAGGGGCAGTGGACATTGCTCCTACGTCAATTAGGCTGGCTCCCATATCTTCCATAGTCATTGCAGTTTTCGCAATATCTTTGATTTTGATCATGATTGATTCCTTGTAAAATGATTCTGGGCTAACGTTGATTATTCCCATTACCCTCACAGGCGCATTATTACCTAC
>DATBGR010000304.1:0-1944 GCA_036557905.1 Nitrososphaeraceae archaeon
ACTTGAATTATTCTCTTATCCGCATCCACAAAGATATTTTGTGTTGATTTGTACGGTGATAACTCGACCTTGTTATTCACAATTTGGCTTTTCATGTCTCTCATTACACCCAAAATTACATCCTTTAGATTGAATCGCTCCTTGTTTAGTTCCAGCGATTGGCTTTCAATTCTTGTAACATCTAAGATGTCATTTGAAAGCCTCTGCAGTCTTTTTGCACTCTTAATAGTAGAATCTAGCAATTTATGCTCTTCAATCTCTTTAACCCTAGAATGAAGGACTTCAGTCAATACAAGTAACGATTGAACAGGAGTCCGCAATTCATGTGCGGTATATTGCTTATCTAATTTATTTAATCATAAATCATTCTGTAATACTACAGGATGTAGCCTGATTTCTCTAACCTACCTTTTATTTCCTGTTTGGTTACCAATGACGGATCAAATTCAACTATAACACTGTCTGTCATATAATTAATGTCAATTTTCGTGATTGCTTGCTCATTTTTCAGTTGCTTCTCTACAATTGGCTTGCATGATGTACAGTACATCCCTACTACCTTAAATAATGTTTTTTCTGTTTTTTGCATTGCTATGTCGATGATACTAGTATGTTAAGGAAAGTGGATTTATAATGCCCACTATTCTATCTTTATTTCCCTTCATTTGTTGTTGTTAAGCTTCGGCTTCTTTTTTTATTAAATACTATTTCGAGTATGCCATTTTTGTATGTAGCTCTAATCGTTTCATTCACACCAAACTACCATAGCCAGGCGCTCATCGATCTTACTAATAATCCTAGGTTATTAGCAGTGTGAATTTATTTGAATTGACCCACTGCGCTCTTTCTTTACCCGCCATTCTATTCTAATGTACCACGCGCGTTTGCTTGAGGACATTTCCAGATTCCAGTTGTCCCATGTTTGTATTGCTATGTTATATCTGTGAATTAAACGGTCAGATGTACGCAGCAACGAATAATACCATAGTAGAAGCCATGGTTATTCCCCATGCTATCTTGTTCCAACCAAAAATCTTCTCTCCGTCTAGTACTCCAAAGGGCAACAAGTTAAACATTGCTATCCATGCGTTAAATGATGCTCCTGTATACAAGTACGAATGGTATGGATATATGTAAGTAGATATTAGAAATGAAAATCCCATCACGAGATTAGTTAATGGCCCAATAAGTGCAACCCTTCCAAACTTATTTCTGTCAGACAATCCAACCATAACTGCACCAGGAGCTATAAACTTAAAGGGCATAATGGGTAAGGCCGATATTGCTGTAATTACAAGTCCATATAGTTGTGCACGAAACTCAGCCCAACTTCCGTAATATTGTGCTAGAAGTTTATGAGCCAATTCATGAACAAGAAATGCACTAATAAATATAGCAAGAAATTGCCATGAAATATATCTATAATGATTAAATGACAATCCAACACCTGTAACTAAGAGTGTAGCAACAAACAGGTGTAATAGTTCGGTTTTTGAACTTTTTATCCTTATAGCTCTAAGTAATGTTCTTCCAATGTTATTACTAAATGATGATACACTACTATCATAGTTACCATTTGTCATAAGCCTTCTTTTTTCTGTATATTTATCGATATACGGACATGAATGGTTTATAGGAATTTTATGAAGATGGCAAAATGACTGTCGACAGTAATTACACCGAAATGGAATATTCTCTTCGAGGCCACACGTATTGCATCTCATTATATAGATTTCACAGCCTGATTATTAATAAATGACCAAGTTCCAGACTATCTTAGAGGCTCTTGTTCTTTTTTCCTTTGGAATCCAAAATAACAAGAATGACACATCTCCTTTCTATAAATTACTCCTCTGTTACCACACTTGCTGCATATCTTTTCATAGTCCACAGTTGAGTCTAAAGATTTAGTTTTTTGCATACATTTTCCGCAAATTGGTGCTT
>DATBGR010000305.1:0-2517 GCA_036557905.1 Nitrososphaeraceae archaeon
CGGTTTTTATCAAGATCTATGAATATCGAATGGTCAATCTAATCTTAGCATACCCCATTTTTAGATAATATTTATAATCTGTCATTTCTTATATCGTGTTATATTGTCATCTCTGGAACAATTAAGCCGGACGTGGTTATGTAGTCAAGTGTTATCCGATGTGTCGAACTTATTACATATTAACTGACTTACTAAAGTGATTCACATCGATAGCTTATGCTACAACTACTTAGTACTTAGCTGTGTATGAACATTCTATTTATTCACGCTACTTACTTCCTTTAGAAGTTTTTCATGTTGAAGGATTAATTTCTCAATAATTACTGATAGATCATCTTGATCAGTTTGCGGCATACTTCCGTAACTTCGCATGCCTTTAGGACCTAATTCTTCTATTGTGTCCCATATTTCAAGCAGATGGCCCAGAATTATTCTTTTAAGAGATCTTTTTTCAGTATTTTTCAATTCATAAAATTTCGTTATTCCTTTAATCTGTTTTAACATCAAATTAACGTGAAATCGAATTCTCATTTTTGTCTCATAATCTATATCGTCTATTTTTGAATACAATATGAAGTCTCCTGTTTCAGAATCCAATTCTGTTAAAATGGCCCGTAAGTGAGTTTCTGCTACTAGAAGTCCCCTCATTAACATTCTTTTGTGATCAGAGTTCATTTTTTACTCGTAGGTAGATACAATCGTTTTCACATTTGTTGTAATTTAACTATCATGAAAGAGTACGCGATTTTATTATTTTACCAACGTATTTTGCAATATCTTAGAATTTCCTTTGACGTAATTCCAACAATTATCACATATTAGTACATCGTCAAATTTAGTTTGTTCTGGATCCTCGTCTGCCGTATCGAGAAATTCTGATACTGCTAACACGATATACCTTGTCACACGGCTTCCACAATTCATACACTCTTCTGTCATGTTACATTACTTTGTATAGAAGAAAGACTTGTTATAATATAGATCCCAGGTGCTAGTATGTATACTAATAAGATAAGTAATAATCGTCATTCTATTATTCTACTATTGGTAAGGCATCACGGTTAATAAGTGTAACCCCAGTTACACCTGGGCAAACAGGAAATAGAGAAATTTATTTTAGTACGCTTTGAATGAATTTCTATAACAATTGCATAATAAATTATAGAAACTAACATGGACTTTGCACGGATACTTTTAAACTCTTTGATACGTGTATGTAGGATTTACGTGTTTACCTGTCAACTAATAGCGATCTGCAAAAGAATTCTTATTCTTTGATATCTGTTGGATATCATCCAATTTATCCACTATTAGATGGCAATGAGATTCGGTGAAAATTTCATACTATTCATAAGAAGGTTTTTTAAGAATACCGATAGATTGCGTATTGGAAGATTAAATTCGCAGTCTAATTTTGGTTTCAATCTAATGTCAGATTGTATACCAAGTGAAACTGTTGCCTTTCCAAAAGCTGGATTGTCATTTTCCGAATCACCCAAATAAATCACATTCAGTGGTCTTTTATCAACTAATGGAATCATGGAAATAACACGATCATATGCCATCCCCTTATTACATGCAATAGCATATATATCAATAAACGGATGTGTGCTATAGGTTTGTATATATGTAGTAGATTGCTTCAAACCAAGATCTTTTTGTTTTTCAATAATCGATTTTTTAATTTGTGGTTCGATAGTTGTCTTAAACGTCTTCCAATCATCCAAATGTCTCCAATCTAAAGTGATTCCTGCTAATAACTTTTTTCCAGTAGCTGTGAATTTCAGTTCGATCCGTATTTCATCAAAATTTACTCTGACAAGTTGAGCTAATTGGTGTAATATTTGGGAATTATATTGTAATGTATTATTCTGAACCATCAAGTAACTACCATTTATACAGTCAAGATTTTGGCATTCCAAAGTTCTTTTTGTACCTCCTTTAGAATTCACAGATATCTTTTCATTTCTTCTATGTCTTTGGAATGCCAACGTTTCAATTCCCATAATGCAAGAAGCTATGCAAGCAAATCTAGTTCTTTTATGAAGAAATTCGAAATCTTTACTCGATATTATGCAAACGGGTATTACTTCTGAAATATCCCATAAGACATTTTCTATCTCCGGAGGAATTGTATTTTCTTTACTACTAATAGAATTAGTTGGACATAAAGTGCCATCGTAGTCAGATAGTATAGCATCTATTTGCATAGATGTTGTTATGCATTACTTTTTTATTAAGATTGAATTATCCTTGAGTAAATGATTTGCTAACATTTGTTAATCCAACATTTGTTAATCCAATACACACTTTTCATTTTAATTCTGATTCTTATATTTAGTCCTAGCCCTATTTCTTAGTATTTGAAGCACATGAATCTGCGATATTATTATATGTACTGTAAAGATCGAGTCTTGATCAGAATCAAGCGACAAAACTTCAGTTGTTATATTTTAGGACTCTGACTATTTCTTATTAATTCATCATTAAATTGTAATGGTAGTTACACTTTTATAT